>JAUVMS010000069.1 GCA_030600135.1 Hyphomicrobiales bacterium
CGGGCGCTAGTCCACGAGAATTAACCTTCCAAATCAATACCTTAAGCCAGTTGCTACAGTGCTGGCGAGACATGAACTCTCCGATGGCGGTGCGATTGGCACCCAAACTGTCCGTTGCAGGCATTGTATACCGAGTAATCTTAATATAGCGAGTATATCAATCAGTTGCAGCGGGTGGGCGCGATGACTTCTGAGGCTTTGCGGTTACTATTGAGCCGGCGATCGGTGGTCGCCAACAAGCTCGGTGAGCCTGGCCCGGACGTGGACGAACTCGAGACCATTCTGCGAGCAGGTGCGCGAGTGCCGGACCACAAAAAGCTGGTGCCGTGGCGCTTTATCATTTTCGAGGGTGAGGCGAGGGCGCAATTCGGCCGGCTCTTGGCGGGCATTTGTGCGCTCGAGGAAAGCGAACCGCCGTCGGCCTTGCGGCTCGAGACCGAAGCCAATCGGTTTCTGCGCACACCCGTCGTTGTAGCCGTTGTTTCGGTGATCAGGGACAAGCCTGGCGTGCCCGAGTGGGAGCAAATCCTGTCAGCGGGGGCGGTGTGTCAGAATATGCTGCTGGCGGCCAACGCCTCTGGTTATTCTGCGCAATGGATTACGGAGTGGTATGCCTTTAGCGACAATGTTCGATCCGTGCTCGGCCTTGCAAGCCACGAGCGTGTTGCTGGGTTCATCTACATCGGCACCGCACGGGAAGCGCCGGCTGAACGAGATCGTCCCGCGCTCGAGGACATCGTGCAGCTTTGGTCCCCAGCCGAACTCTCGTAATGAACTCAACCTCCCTCAACAACCGAATTGAAAGTGTTTCGATCCATGTTCTACGACGCCATTGAGAATAGGCATGGCTTGCCCCATGATCCGTTCAAATCACTGGTGGTGCCGCGACCCATTGGTTGGGTTTCGACGCTGGCGCCCGACGGCGTGGTCAACTTGGCACCCTACAGTTTCTTCAATGCCGTCGGCGACAAGCCGCACTACGTGATGTTTTCCTCGGCCGGGGTTAAAGACAGCCAGCGCAATGCAGAAGCTACTGGCGAGTTTGTTTGCTCGATCGCGACCTGGGAGCTGCGTGACAAGATGAATGCGACCTCGGCTGGCGTCGGGCCCGAGGTGGATGAGTTTGCAATCTCGGGCCTGACGCCCGCGCCTTGCGAGTTGGTCGCTCCGCCTCGCGTCGCTGAAAGCCCGGTGGCGCTCGAATGCCGCTATCACCAAACCGTCGAGTTGCCGAGCAGTGACGGGATCACCAGTCACTACGCGATGGTGGTCGGCAAGGTTGTCGGTGTGCATATCGACGAACGAATTATCGTCGACGGCCTGGTGGACGTGACGCGGCTGCGGCCGATCGCTCGGCTCGGGTACATGCAGTACGCCGTCGTCGAGGAGGTGTTTGCCATGAAGCGGCCCGGCTGAGCGTTGAACTTGGCTTTCGGGGGCCTCATGATGGCCTAATGCGGGTTGGCGGCTAGTCTCCAATCACGTGCTTGCCAGCGATCAGCACGGCCAAGGGTACCGGTGCGACGGCAACCATCAAGGTGAGCAGGAATCCGGGGACGGAAAACAGACGGCTCATACCAGCAATCAAGGCAATGCCACCGCCGCCGCCAATCAGGGCGTTGCCGGGAATGTTGAGGATGATTGCAAGGGCGAGATAGCGGTGGCGAATGAGGCTCGGAATAATTTTCTTCGGGGCATGGGAGACGAGAACATCCAGGCGCTTTCTTCTGTCCATGCCCTCCAGTTGGCCGACCAATCGACTGGCTTTGAGGAGACCAAGGTCGTCGAGCAGCGTGCGCAGGACACCTTCGGGAATGAAGCGCCCAACAAAGAAGCTTAGGCTGAGGCCCGCGACAGTGCACACGTAAACCAGAGGGACGATCTTTGGACCCAGAATCATGATGAGCGCCAGGCCGATTTCGACACCCGGTACAAACGGCAGCGCGAGCAGAACGGCATAGAGCACCGCGGATATCATGATCATGCGGTGGACGAGGTGTTCGTTGCTCGGCCGGATTTCAAGCTGGAGCTGCTCGACGAACCAACCAGTCACCACATTGGCGGCGGCGATAAACAGCACCAGGAGAATAATTTTTGCGAACGTGCGCACTCGTCGGGCGGGGGTGGTGGAGTTTTCCGTTCGCAACGCGGTGCCAACGTTCTAAGGGGTCGATGTTTTTGCCATCGCGTGGCGAAGCGTGCCCGCGAACCAAAACTCTTTCTTAACGGTCCAATACCATCGTTTTTTTGTCCACGTATAGATGCCGCTAATTCTTTCGTCCTTTATCGTACCTTTCCAGATAATTGTCGCATCCGTTACCGGGCACCTTGTTTCGGTCTTGAAGACCATTTCGCCATTTTCGAAGCGGACCCAGTATGGGCTTTGGGGAAAGCCGCACTGCTCGCAGCTTTTGGATAGGAATGTACCCTTTTCGAATACCCAAGTATCCTCGCCAAGGGCATCCTTGCCGACAATCCCGAATTTGCCCGAAAAGACTTGCCCATCAAGTAGCGACGTTGCCTGGCCAGCTCGACTCTGCATGGCGCCCGCAGCAACCATGTCGCCCGCTTGCGCAGCGACAATGCAGCACACAGACATGACGAAAGCTGTTGCGATCAATAATGCTGCAAGTGAGTTGGAGTTTTTGCCCGAGCGATAAACTGCGGGCTCGATACGCGTTGAACAGAACATAACGCGACACTCCTCTAAGGGGAGATTATCCTACGATAGTTCAAGTTGGGTATTGCTTCAACAAATCGTCATGTGTCGAATTCTTCTATTACCCATTTATCAGACAACGCTCAGTATTCTCGACTGCATGCTCAAAATAACGCGCAATATTTGTGCACACTCAAAAGGTGCAACCAAACCATGGTGGTGTTGGTGGGGTTTGCGTCATTCGCGTACCGTCTTGGTGTAAATGGCGCCGGCGATTGGGGCGAACTTCGTCTCAATCAACAAGGCGGTTCCGTTTCGTTCCAAACCGGCCGGTGGGCTAATACCGAAACTGTTCCGCCAGCACCCGCTCGTCGAGGGCTCGACCTTGGTCGAACATCATGAACAGGTCGATGGATTGATCCTCTTCGACTTCGACGCCGGTGATAAAGCGGTATTCGGAGTGGTCGGCGACGGCGTTGACGGGGCGTTTGTCGTGCTCGAGAACCTCAATGCGGATATGGGCGCGATTGCTCAGGACCGCACCGCGCCAGCGCCTTGGACGGAACGGACTAATTGGCGTCAGGGCAAGAAGGGGGGCGGCAATTGGCAAAATGGGACCGTGGGCTGAAAGATTGTAGGCGGTGGAGCCCGCCGGGGTGGCAACGAGGGCGCCGTCGCAAATCAGCTCGTCCATGCGGACCTTGCCGTCGATGGAAATCCTGAGCTTGGCGGCCTGGTAGGACTGACGGAAAAGCGAGACCTCGTTGATGGCAAGGGCCTCGAAACTGGTGCCATCCCGGTCCTTCACGCGCATTCGCAAGGGGTGGATGACATTGATCTCGGCCTGCGAGAGGCGTGCGAGCAAATCGTCCTCACCATACTCGTTCATCAAAAAGCCGACCGAGCCACGATTGATGCCATAGATCGGGACCTTGGAATGCATGTGGCTGTGCAGCGTCTGCAGCATCAGCCCGTCGCCTCCCAGCGCAATGATGGCATCGGCGGTTTCAGGCGCAACGTTGCCATAGCGCTCGGCGAGGCGGGTCCGAGCGGCGACGGCTTCCGGAGCGGTGCTTGCGACAAAGGCCAGCTTTCCGAAGGTTCTATTTGGTTCTGTCATCTTCGAGGATCAATCATCATAGCTGAGCCTTTTAGCGCAAGCTTGACGGCGTCGCACGGAAAACGCGCACGGAGCATGAGTAATCGTTTTGGCCTTTTTATCAGTGGGCACGATGGTCAAAATTGCTGTGATCATGGTACTTTGCGACATGAGACATGCATTGTGCCCGACTTGGGCGAGTTTGAGCCGATGATCGAATGCAAGATTGATTTTACGAGGTTCGCGGGCGCCGGCCTGCCATCGACCTATCACGAGCCGGACACCACAATTTTTCACGAGGGTTCGCTTGGCGGCGAGATGTACGTTGTGCAGTCGGGACGGATCGAGCTGATGTGCGGCGGCAATGTTGTTTGCGTGGCGGAAGCAGGTGACATCTTCGGTGAGATGGCTCTAATCGATGGTTCGCAGCGCAGTGCGAGCGCGCGCACGCCGACCGGCTGCACGCTCGCGGCGATCAACGAGCAAGCGTTTCTGTTCATGGTCAAACAGCAGCCGTTCTTCGCCCTCGAGGTTATGCGGGTGATGGCGGCCCGCTTGCGGGAAATGAACACGCGTTAGGCGACAATTGGCGTCCCTCTGCGCACAAGCATAGTTTTTGCGCAGCGACATAGGATTGATCTATAAGCTCTCGGCGCATGGCCACGCCGTCCTCGGCCTTGAATCTCTCGGAGCGCCCGACGTTGCACTATCTCACCCGATTGCCGTGGAAATTCAGACCGGAAAGCGGCGACATCGTTCGTGACGTGGTGAGTGGTGCCATTTCCGCATTGGTGACGATCGCCTTCTGCATTTCCTTCAGCGCGTTGATTTTTCAGGGCGAATTGAAGGGCGGGCTCGGTCTCGGGTTGGCGGCACTCCTCATTGGATCGGCCGTCACGGGCACAATCGTCGCGTGCCTGACAACGTTGCCGCCGGCAGATGCCGGTCCTGATACGCCGGCGATCGCGGTTATGAGCGTGCTAGCGGCGACGGTTTCGAGCGCGATTCTGGCGCAAGGTGGGTCGACGGATTCGGCGATCATCCACGTTTTGATGGCGATCTCGCTTAGCACCTTGTTGACCGGGATCATTTTGGCGGGGTTGGGCGCGCTCCGGCTCGGGCAGATGTTGCGGTTCGTGCCCTACCCGGTAATTGGAGGGTTTCTCGCGGCCTCGGGCTGGCTGTTGATCGCGGGTGCCGTCCAGGTCGTGACGGGGAACGGGTCCGATTTCGACGTGCTCGCCAACATGGTGTCAGCGCAAAATGGCCTCAAGCTCTTGATTGCAATTGGATTTGCCGTTGGTGTTTTGATTATGCGCCGGCGCTGGGGCGGTTTTGTCGTCTTGCCCATAACGTTCTTCATGGCAACGGGTGCCCTACAGCTCATTTTGCTTGCCTTCGGTTTTGGCTCGCAAAGCCACTGGTTCTTGCAAGGTGGGGTAAGCTCGCAGCTCTGGTGGCCCTATGGCTACGTGGTTTCGGGCGAGATCGATTGGCTGGTCATTCTTTCCGCCGCAGCAGAGATCGGCTCGGTCTGTGGGGTCACAGCCATTGCCTTGCTGCTAGACGTCTCGAGCCTCGAGGTGGCACGGGCCAAGAGCGCTGATCTCGATCGGGAGTTTGGCGCCAATGGTCTGGCCAATGGTGTTGCGGCGCTGGTTGGCGGGGTGGCGGGCAATCTTTCACTTCAGGCTAGCGTTTTGCTGGAGGAGTCTGGCGGCGCATCGCGGCTATCGGGGATCTTTGCCGCACTCACCATCGCGCTCGTACTGTTGTCGGGGGCAAATGTGGCCGAACTGGTGCCGACGCCCATACTTGCCGGGCTGTTGATCTATCTCGGTTTCGTCATCCTGACGCAGGCGCTGATCCGATCACCAGCGGGACGGTCCTGGACGGATGCCGGGCTCGCCATTGCGATCATGCTGGTCATCGTTTGGTTCGGCTATCTGGTTGGCGTGGTTGCCGGCATGGCGGGAGCGTGCCTGTTGTTCGCGTTCAATTATAGTCGGGTCGGCGTGGTACAGCGCCACCTGACGCGATCGGTTTTTTCCTCCAATGTGGAGCGCGCCATCGAGCAGTCCCAGGCCTTGCAAGAATTCGGCCGAGCAATCCACATCTTCTGGCTCAACGGATTCATTTTTTTCGGCTCGTCCAATCGTGTGTTCGAGTACATCCGCCAGGTGGTCAATGAGCAAAAGAGCCCGCGCGTGCGTTACGTCGTGCTCGATTGCAAGGGGGTGCCGGGATTCGATACGTCAGCAGTACTGAGCCTCATCAAGCTGCGGAACTATTGCGAGGCGAACGATGTGGCAGTGGTGGTCGCGGGTTTGGAGCGAGACGTCGAGGGCCCGTTGAACGAGGCCGGTTTTTTTGGCGAGGAACCGGCGCCGAAGGCCTTTCATAGTCGCAACGAAGCGCTCGAATGGTGCGAAGATGGGCTATTGAAGGACAAGGGGCTGGTCTCGGATCGCAGCGGTGAATTCGAGGAGTGGCTGTCGAACGAGTTGGGCTCGAGCGTCGATTGTACCTTGATCACAAAGTATTTTGAACGTCGCCAAGTCTCGGCTGGGACGACGCTCTATCAAGAGGGTGAATCCTCCGACACGATCGACCTCATCGCCTCGGGGCGCATCGCAATTATGGTTCGCGGTGATGACGGTCAGGGGTTGCGTTTGCGGCGCATGGCAGGCCAAACGGTGGTTGGCGAAATGGGATTTTTCCGCAACCGGCCACGGGCCGCGTCGGTGGTGGCCGAGAGGAGTGGCGTGCTCTATACGCTGACGCGCGAAAAGTTCGACGAGTTGATGCGTGATGAGCCGGAATTCGGTGCGGCGTTCATGGGCTTCATCATTCGGGTGCTTGCCGATCGTATGGAGTTTGCAAATCGCGAGATCGCCGCGTTGGTGTAGTGGGCGGTGCATGTTGCAATTGGTTGGGCGTGTCGAATACGAAAGCTTTCTTGAGCCTCTAACCCATTGGTTTGGCGATCAAAACCGCAACAATCGCGATATACGTTAGGCCGTGAAACAGTTGATCCACGCCGAGGGCATTCCAAAATTTGGCGATATTGGGTGTCCAGCCCCCAGCAGTAATGATTTGTTCCTTTATCCAGTCGATGTGGTAGTGCAACACGAACTCACCGATCAATACGGCCGCAGCGAGACTGAGGTTGGATGGCAATATCAAAAACACAGGAATGGTCATCGCGATATGGATAAAACTGTGCAAGAGCCCGCCAGGGTGCCCATATCGGCCTTTGTTCGCGTATTGGTAGGCACTTTGGAAAAAGAAATCAGCGAGCGCGTGCTTAATGAGCAGGAATGCCATGGCGAGTAGGGTCAGTTTTGCGATTTCTGGCATAATTTGCGTGCGGTCTCCGTCGTGATTCAGAGGCGAGAGTTATAGGTCTGCCTTGCTCGCATTGGTCAACTTGCCAATGATGACGCGCTCAGATTAATCGCCATTGTGGAGGTGCGTAAAGCGAGATTGCATTTGCGCGTTGAAAGGATCCGGGCCTTGACCTACAGCCTGATCGGTTTTGGTGGAGACTCAACGAAAACGGGTCAGTCTCTGTCCTGATTGTGCGGAGGGCGATTCAGATCTCAGGTTGCTTCAATCCGTGACGATCGAACTTTTGGAAGCGACTTCTGTATGTTCAACGGACGCCTGATGCGGAGGGTGTTGACGTGAAAATTTGCATGGTTGGAGCGGGCTACGTGGGGCTCGTGTCTGCGGCGTGCTTTTCGGAGTTCGGGTGGACCGTCAGATGCATCGATAAGGATCCCGACAGGGTCGCGCTGTTGAAGGGTGGCGAGATGCCGATCTACGAGCCAGGTCTTGAAAATCTGGTTCGGCGTAACTGTGAGGCCGGGCGGCTATCGTTCTCGACGGAGCTGGCAGAGGCAGTCTCAGAGGCCGAGCTCATATTTCTCGCCGTCGGAACACCGATGCGGCGCGGCGATGGCCATGCGGACTTGTCGTTCGTTTTTTCGGCGATCGAGGAGATCGCACCGCACCTTGAGGGCTTTACCGTAATAACGACGAAGTCGACCGTGCCGGTCGGCACCAGCAGGGAGATCGAGCGGCGTCTCCAGGAGCTAAGGCCGGAGGCGGATGCCGCGGTTTGCTCCAATCCGGAGTTCTTGAGAGAGGGCTCGGCAATCCAAGATTTCACGCATCCGGACCGCGTTCTCGTCGGAATTGACGATCCTCGCGCGCAGCAGGTCATGGAGCGCGTCTACACACCGTTGGCGCTCAGGAATGCGCCAGTGATCTTCGTCGATCGCGAATCGGCGGAATTGGCGAAGTATGCGGCCAATGCGTTCCTGGCCATGAAAATCAGTTTCATCAACGAGATGGCGGATCTTTGCGAAGAGGTGGGGGCCAACGTTCAGCAAGTCGCCACTGCGATTGGTGCCGATGGGCGCATCGGCAACAAATTCCTGCATCCCGGCCCTGGCTATGGCGGCTCGTGTTTTCCCAAGGACGTCTCGGCTTTGATCCGAACGGCGAGGGAAAGTAGGGCGCCGCTTTCGCTGATCGAACAGGTTCAAACAATCAACGACGAGCGCAAAATCGCGATGGCGGGCCGTATCGTGAGGGCGGCGGGCGGAAACGTCAGGGGGCTAACCATCACGATTCTCGGCGTGACGTTTAAGCCCAATACCGACGATATGCGCGAGGCGGCGAGCTTGGTTATCATCCCCATGCTGCAGGAGAAGGGGGCGGCGGTACGGGCCTATGATCCGCAAGGCCGTGGGCATGCCGAAAAGCTGTTTGATGGCGTGGTGTGGTGCGATAGCGCCATCGAGGCCATCGAGGGGTCCGACATTGTCGTGGTCCTCACCGAGTGGAATGAGTTTCGCGCTCTCAACTTGGCTGCCGTGCGGGAGCACATGAAAGGCAATATGTTGGTGGATTTGCGCAACATCTTTCAACCGGAAGACGCAAAGGCTGCTGGTCTCGGTTACATCAGCATCGGGCGATCGGCATCGGAGGTGGCGCCGGCTTGAGGGCGGGATTCAAAGACGCCACATACGTGGCGCCGCCGGGCGCACGCCAACCGACAAGCAGAATTGCGCCTATTTGGTCTGATCACGCCTTAGTTGCGGCCAAGTGCAAAGGCCTTGCGAATCCACCTCCGCCTGGCAGAGGCACGATAGGCGCGACGAAGCCTCGAGCTCCGGAGCCGTCGTTGCCGGTACCGGTTGGCGCCGAGGCCGTATCGATTGCGACGCCAATACCGGCGTTGCGCTCGGCGTGCCGCGGCTCTGCGAATGGCAACTCGTCGCGCGTAGACGACCCGTCGCGTGGAGGTTTGTCGCAGTGCAACTCGTCTGATCCGAGCCTTTCGTTTCGCACGGGCTCTGTCACGCCTGGCGACTTGTTTGGCCCTCGTGGCACGACGTTTCGCCTGCTTACGTGCTGCCTGTTTGGCTCCTTTGGCAATTTTGGCCGGGGCCGCAGCGAGGGCAAGGTCGCGAGCGGACGGTTTTTTGCGGTTTGTCCTTGGGGCAGGACGGGTTCGCTCCTTGGCCACGTTCGGTTGCCTCTGCCTGGTGGCAGCGACAGTTGGGGCGTTGGTTTGCCGGCGCGCCGTAATTCGCTTCTTTTTGGTCTTGAGGGTTCGGCGTGGCAGGCCGTTCGGCTTGGGCGCGCGCGCGACACTGGCCGCCAATTTCCGACGCTTTGCTGCTTTCGTTGTTTTCCGCGCCTCGGACACCCCACCTTCAATTGATGCAATTCTTGTCGGCTCGATGCAGCGGCCGGTATTGTCCAGCACTTGGTCACGACCACAGTTTTGTGGGCAGACGCGTCCGTCAAACGAGTTTAGTGCGTCGAGGAGCCGGCCACTGGGGCGTTCCATCAACCAATCTGCATTGGTGATCTCGGCAAAGCGCTCGACGGCTCTGCGAGATTTGCGGCCCCAGATGCCATCAATTCTTCCCTGATAACAGCCGGCTTGACGCAACAGTCTTTGCAGCTGGCGGGCGAGGTTGCGTCGCTCTCGTTGTGGCACTGCGCGTTCGACCCGGTTGGCGATGACTTCGCTGCGTACGGTGGTTTCGCATTGCTCGCCTTCTCGCCCCGATAATCGCGGGGGATCGACAGCCGCGGCGGGCGAACCGTTGAAATCGTATGCTTTAGAGGCGAGTTCCGACAGATATCCTGTCTTTTGATTTGGATCGATCGATCGCAGTTTGGTGTCAGCTGAACGTTGCTCATTTTGATGATCGATACGGCGGGGAACACTTCGGCGCTCCCCCTTTGCCTCGGCAAACAACACGCTGCCGGGCGGAAACACTGTGGCTGGCTCGTTGGGCAGTGC
This sequence comes from Hyphomicrobiales bacterium, assembly GCA_030600135.1. GTDB lineage: Bacteria > Pseudomonadota > Alphaproteobacteria > Rhizobiales > JAUVMS01 > JAUVMS01. Next base: position 10,087 of record JAUVMS010000069.1, read on the forward strand.
TTGGCTGACGGCAGCGTCGTTTTTGGGATTGGCCGCGAAGACCGGGTGTTCGGCGGAAAACACACGCTCGCTAGCCTGGGTCCCCTCTAACGCGATGCCGACCACAGCCTGGAGTTGCTGTTCCTCGTCGGTTGCCGGCAATGCAACCGCAACCAATCCAACGCCAGAAAGCATGGATAGCACGAGCAACAAACGCAACATTGTAAGCCCCCAAATCACTACTCAACAATGACGTGTGGCAGAAATTCCTACGCTTCGGACCAACTTATGATTGCAGGCTATTGCAACCGAGAGAATAGTTC
>JAUVMS010000460.1 GCA_030600135.1 Hyphomicrobiales bacterium
AGCCTTAACAATAGGCCGCGCATCGACAGCGCCATATTTGCTGCCGTGCCAGCGGCGTCGGCGCGCAAAAACGGATGGCCCGTCTGCCGGCGGCTGGATAATTTCGCTCGCTCCTAATGGGCGATGTTGCGATGCTAACGACATACATCCACAAGCCGTGTCGCAATCAGTCCAGCGCCTGCTGCACAACCGACCTCGAAGACGATTGCATATTGTCTCCCCATTCGGCCTATGTCACGGTTTCACTCAAGGCGGGTTCTCAGTCATGGGGTTGTGTTGCGATGGCAGGCTTGGAGATGCATCAAATCGTCGATCTTGAGCGGTATCCGATCGATCAACTCGACAGCCCCCGCGGCGCATCGCTGGTAGATTCCTGCAGGGCGGCGCTTGACGACAACGCCTTGTGCGCCTTGCCGGGGTTTGTTTTTCCCATTGTCGTCGCGAAAATGGCGCGACAGGCCGAAGCTCTGCTCGCCACGTCCTATCGCTATGATGCACCGCGTATGGCCTACTACCCGGACGGCAAGGAGTGGCCGAGCGATCATCCCCGCTCCATCGAGCACCCTTGCCGGTATCATCAGGCACTTAACTACCAAATTCCCAACGATAGCCTCGTGCGGGCAATCTATCTTTGGCCGCAGCTGTCAGAGTTTGTCCGTCAGGTGCTTGGCTATGAAAGGCTGTTCCGCAGCGATTGCCCGCACCTCGCTCTCACCGTTCAGTTTGCTGGCGACGGCGACCAGAACGGCTGGCATTTCGACGGCAATGACGCGGTGTTTTCCCTGTTGCTGCAGGAACCGTCCGCGGGTGGCGCGTTCGAGTATGCGCCGTACATACGCAGCTCGAGCGAAGAGAACTATGAGGCCGTGGCCCGCGTCGTTGCAGATCCTGACACCCATGCAGTGCGACCACCGATTTCCGCTGGCACCTTCACTTTATTCAAAGGCGATCTTTCACTGCACCGCGTCGCGCCGGTTGCGGGTGACAGGCGTCGCATCATTGCGCTGTTCAGCTATGACAGGGAGCCAGGTCAGGTTTTTCCCGCAATACTACATTGAAGAATTGCACGGCTATCAGCAAGGCTTACGCGCGTAGCCAGCTTGGTTGATGGAACGGTGGACTTTTTGTCCCGCCCATCAAATTTGGACAGGCACGACCAACGATCGTCATGCAGCCTTTGAGTCACCAGATCGAACCATGTTCGTTCGAATGCCGGCAAGGTCGTGCGATAATATTGTGCGTCCGACTACGTTGGTGGCTTGTCGGACCAGACCGCCAGCTCATAGCCGTCCGGGTCGATGAAATGAAAGCGCCGACCACCCGGAAAGCTGAAAATCGGCCGCGCAATCGTCCCGCCGACGGCCTCAACGATGCCGAGTGTGCTCTCCAAGTCATCGGAATAAAGGATCACAAGAGGACCGCCGGGACTGGCGGTTCCCTCCGTTGTGAAACCACCCTCGAGACGACCGTCGGCAAAGCTTGAGTAGCTCGGGCCATAATCGGTGAACGTCCAGCCGAATGCGCTACCGAAAAACTTTTTGGAACGCGCCAGATCCGCGACAACAAATTCGATGTAGTCGATGCGGTGCTTGCTTTCGGGGCTTGCCATGGCCTTGTCCTATCACGAAATGCGACTACCTGTTCACCCAATGCAGCACGGTAGCAGGCTGACTCATTTTTCTACGCCACTGGTCTGCCCGGTACGAACCGAACAATTGCGCACCCAGCGATCATTCGGCTGGGCCGATTTTCGCCGTGTCATCATTGTTTTCAATGCAGCACTTGCTTGCTGTTCCGCGAGAGGTTTGCTCTAACCGAGCATATGATTGCGGTGACCAACGAGAACCATCAAAGCCGGAAATGCCCTAGCCGTGCCGAAGCAAAGCGTCGGCTGCGCCGCCTTGTGCTCGCCAGGCGGTCGGCTGCGGCTGAAGGATCGACGTCCACCGCGGGTGAGAGGATTGCCGCCGTCGGCCACGAACTGCTCGAGGACCACGATAAGAGCGTCATCAGCGGATATTGGCCCATGCGCCACGAAATCGATTGCCGCCCGCTCTTGGCCGGGCTCCATCAAGCCGGCTGGCAGGTCGGCCTGCCGTGCATTGAAGAGCACAACGCACCGCTCGTTTTTCGCCGCTGGAGCCCTGGCGCTCCACTCGTCAAAGGGGTCTTTGAAACCTCCGAGCCACACCCTGATGCCGCGATTCTCGAGCCCGAAGTCTTGCTCATGCCTCTCGTCGCCTTCGACCGGGACGGTTTCCGTCTTGGCTACGGCGGCGGTTATTACGATCGCACCATCGCGCGGCTCGCAGGTGGCGGATCAATCACCACAATCGGGCTGGCCTTTGATGAGCAGGAAGTCGTCATCGTGCCACGCGAAACGCATGATCAGCGGCTTGACTGGGTCCTGACACCCAGCGGCGCACGAACGACGAGGACCTGAACTGGTATGCGGATGCTGTTTCTCGGAGATGTCGTAGGGCGCACCGGTCGCAAGGCGGTCTATGAGGCCTTGCCGGATCTGCTAGAACGTTACCGGTTGGATTTCGTAATCTTGAATGGCGAGAATGCCGCCGGCGGCTTTGGCATCAACGAGGATATCTTTCAGGAATTTCTCGATGTCGGCGTCGATGTCGTCACCACCGGCAACCATGTCTGGGATCAGCGCGAGACCTTGGTCTTCATCGAGCGTCACGACCGCTTGCTACGTCCGGTGAATTACCCACCGGGTACTCCTGGGCGCGGAGCTGGCCACTTCAAGGCAGCCAATGGGGCGGATGTGCTCGTCATCAATGCCATGGGCCGGGTCTTCATGTCGGAACTCGACTGTCCTTTCCGCGCCGTCGAGGACGAAATTGCGGCTTGCCCGCTCGGCGAGGGAGCCGATGCTGTCGTCGTCGACATGCACGCCGAGGCGACCTCGGAGAAACAGGCGCTCGGCCACTTCCTTGATGGTCGCGCCAGCCTGGTGATCGGCACCCACACCCATGCCCCGACCAGTGACGATCGGGTTTTGCCGTCAGGCACGGCATTCATGAGCGACGTCGGCATGTGCGGTGACTACAACTCGGTTCTCGGCATGGATTGCGAGGAGGCGGTCAACCGCTTCGTCACCAAGATACCGCGCGGCCGTTTTCAGCCGGCGAGCGGAGCGGCGACCATCAGCGGCCTTGCGGTTGAGATCGACGATGCCACCGGCCTTGCCCTACGCACCAACCCTTTGCGGCTCGGTGGGTGGTTGTGGACCACCGAGCCGGGATTTTGGGTCGGGTGGGAAAGAGGGGTAGGTGGTTC
>JAUVMS010000335.1 GCA_030600135.1 Hyphomicrobiales bacterium
GAGCGCCGCCCGTGCCGTCGGTGCGCTACCCAAGATAGCGGCGAAGCTGACAGGGGCCAACAAATCGAAAAATGAAAATGCCGAGCGGATCGTCTTCTCGCAACGTTTCGCTTGTCCGGTCTCCGGCTTCACCATCGATGAGATCGAGCCGCGGCTGTTTTCGTTCAACAATCCGTTTGGTGCGTGCCCGCGCTGTGATGGGCTTGGCACAGAGCTGCGATTTGAGGCCGATCTCGTGGTCCCCGATACGACACTGAGCCTGGCTGAAGGTGCGGTGGTTCCCTGGGCGAGGACGGGAAACACGTCGCCCTACTATGCACAAACGCTGGAGGCGATCGCGCGGCACTACAAGACCTCGATGCGCAAACCCTGGGGTGAGCTGCCCGAGGACGCCAGAAAGACAATATTCTATGGTTCCGGCACGCAAGACATCACGTTCGTCTATGAAGACGGGGTGCGGCGCTACAAGACCAAGAAACCATTCGAGGGGGTGATCAACAACATCGAGCGCCGTTGGCACGAGACGGAGTCGAGTTGGGTGCGCGAGGAACTTGCCCGATATCAGTCGGATCATCCGTGCGAAGCGTGCCGCGGCAATCGCCTGAAGCCACAGGCACTCGCGGTCAAGATTGGCGGTCTACACATTGGCGACGTGGCGACGATGTCGATCAAGGCCGCTGGCCATTGGTTCAAGGAACTACCGAAAGAGCTGACCGCGACGCAAAAACAGATTGCCATGCGCATCCTCAAGGAAATCCGGGAGCGATTGAAATTTCTCAACGACGTGGGCCTCGACTACCTGACGTTGTCACGGGCGTCCGGTACGCTTTCGGGTGGGGAGAGCCAGCGTATCCGCCTGGCCTCACAGATCGGATCGGGGCTCACCGGCGTGCTCTACGTTCTCGATGAGCCCTCCATCGGATTGCACCAGCGCGACAATGCGCGCTTGCTCGAAACGCTCAAACATTTGAGGGACTTGGGCAATACGGTGATTGTCGTCGAGCATGATGAAGATGCGATCACGACCGCCGACCACGTGGTTGACATCGGCCCAGGCGCCGGAGTGCATGGCGGTGAAATTGTCGCCTCGGGCACGCCAGCCCAGGTCATGGCCCACGGTGAGAGCCTCACCGGGCAATACCTCACCGGTTTCATGCAAATTCCGATGCCGACGCGCCGGCGCAAGCCCAAGAAGGCGAAGTATCTCGAGGTGTTCGGGGCCCGCGCCAACAACCTGAAGAGCATCGATGTGCAGATCCCGCTGGGGCTCTTTACCTGCGTGACGGGGGTTTCTGGCGGCGGCAAATCCACGTTCCTGATCGATACGATCTACAAAGGCGTGGCGCGACGCATATCGGGCAAGCGTGAGCAACCTGGGCCACATGACCGGATCGAGGGTCTGGAGTGGCTCGACAAGATCATCGACATCGATCAATCGCCGATCGGGCGCACACCGCGATCGAACCCTGCGACGTACACCGGCGCCTTTACGCCCATTCGCGAGTGGTTTTGCGAGCTGCCCGAAGCGCGCGCGCGGGGCTACAAGCCGGGCCGATTCTCGTTCAACGTCAAGGGTGGACGGTGCGAGGCGTGCCAGGGTGACGGCGTCATCAAGATCGAGATGCACTTTCTGCCTGACGTCTATGTGACGTGCGATCAGTGCAAGGGAAAACGCTACAATCGCGAAACGCTGGAAGTCGCGTTCAAGGGCAAATCCATTGCCGACGTGCTCGACATGACTGTGGAAGAGGGGGCGCAGTTCTTCAAGGCGGTTCCCGCCGTGCGGGACAAGCTTGTCACGTTGGAGCGGGTTGGCCTCGGCTACATCAAGATCGGGCAACAGGCGACGACGCTATCGGGTGGCGAGGCCCAACGGGTCAAGCTTGCCAAGGAGCTGTCGCGGCGGGCGACCGGGCGCACCCTCTATATTCTCGATGAACCGACGACGGGGTTGCATTTTCATGATGTCGCCAAACTGCTCGAGGTGCTGCACGAGCTGGTGGAGCAGGGCAATAGCGTGGTGGTGATCGAGCACAATCTCGAAGTCATCAAGACTTCAGATTGGATTATTGACCTTGGGCCCGAGGGAGGAGATGGCGGCGGTGAGGTGGTTGCCGTTGGGCCGCCCGAGAGGGTGGCCAAGGTGCGCAAGAGCTATACCGGCAAATTCTTGAAGGATTTGCTGGAGCGGCGCAGCAAGGCCATCAAGCCGGCTCCCAGGCGTCAAGCGGCGGAATAAGAGCTGGGGCTGCTGTTGTTGGTGCGTGGGCGCCACAGAGGGCTGGCATGGTGTTGATGACGGTCTCAGCCTAAGCCGCGTGGCTGTAATCGTCCGATGCTTCGCGCTTGGCCGGCTTGAGGCCGAATTGGCGCATCTCGACTTCATCTCCGTTGTATTCAGCCGATTTCTCGCAGAACGGGCAGGTCACCTCAATTCTGCCTGGAGCAAGCATTGTCATTTTCGCGCGGATCCGATTGCAGCACAGCGGTATTGCCTCGCGGCAGTGCTGACATAGGACGCTCAAATGATCACGACGAAGCATGCTCGACCCCTTTTTTGTTGCGGCGCACTATCTCGCATCACGTGTCGCGACACAATATTCACATTGTCGCAGTGGATAAAATGGTCGGGACGACAGGAATACGTCGATGAACGACATAGAAATTCTCCCATCATGAAACATTATTGAATACCTAGTATTACTCAATAAAGCTTGAGATATACTATTATAATATTCACTTGGATCATGGATTTAACCAAACATCTTCTGTTTTTTCTTTCTGGACGGCGAATTATATTCTTGGGCCTGTAATCTTATCTATGTCTGCCGTCTACCAGAAATCATTGATGTTGCAGGGCAAAACTCCGAACGGACATCACAAGGGGCTCCGCCGGGAGCGGATTGGCAAAAAGTTAGGTTGTTTGGGCGCTCACTTGATTGGCACGAGAGGACAACCGACAGAGGCCATCGGCACAAGCCAGGCCTTGAGTGGCTAATTGTTCTCGCGGCTTCAGTGTTGGTTGCTGCAGTCATTGATCGATGAGCGATCGCTATAGGCGTTCTCCGGCGCGAATCGGGACGAGTAGCGTGTTCTGCATGGGGGCAAGCGGGCACATCCAGTCGGCATTGTGGGCGCAAGACGGGTGGTAGGCGAAATTGAAGTCGAGAACCATCTTGCCGTCACGGGTCATGCCGAGATCGGCGCTCTTGATGCTGTCGAGTAGATAGCGCCCACCGCCGTAGGTTTCCTCGCCCGAGGTGGCATCGCGAAATGGCAGGAAGAGGCCGCCGCCGTAGGCTTCGATCCAATAAATCGTCAATTCCTTTCCGAGCGACGATATGAGGCCTTTGGTTTCGAGGGCCGGGCGTAGACGGATGACACCCTCGCCAATCTCCACGCTCTCCGGCGTCCGATCTTCCAGCAATGCGATATCAACCTGAAAGCGCAGATTTGCATCATAGTCAAAGCAGGGAATGGCGGCGTAGTCGGATCTGATGGCTTCAGGAATTGGCGATTGAGGATGGTGGCGGAAGAGGTCGTTGCGCGTGTGACACCAGAGCTGCCAGGCGTCGCTTGGCGATGGGGCGCTGCGGACCCGACCATAGAGTTCCGCCATGCGACGGCGCCAATCGGCGAGCTGTAGGGTGCGAATATCAGATTGTGAGTCTTGTGCACCGAGCGGTGCGTCGTAAGCCAATGCAACTGCCATGGGGAAGCTCCGGGAGATTGCGCCTTCGTGACGTATGGATTGACATCAGCCCCCGTTATGAGGAGCGAGACTAGCGCAATCGCGAGCCGAGGCGATACCTGAGTGGCATGATTTTGTGAAAGTGCCGTGGTCGTCGAAAAGGGCCATGACACATGGGCGCTGCGGCGCGATGTGGCTCTGCCCGACTGGTCAGGGTGATCATTAATCGCCGGATATCAAGCGTTTACAATCTCTGGTTCGGCGCCAGCTTGGGCCTGATCATGATGCCCACGGGTTCAAAACTGCAGACGTCGGAAGACAATTGGGAAAGAAAGCTTTTCCAACCTGGCGACAGGCCGGCTAGGCGGGAAGCAAATTGAGAAAGAATGTCAGCGTGCCGAACAGCAGCCAGCGAACCACGAGGCCGAGTACGGTGCCGCCGAGAAAGACAACGAACAGAAGTCGCAAGTCAAAGCGCTCAAGTGCGTGACGGCCCGGTTTGATGCGGTGAAAGAGGCTTGCCAGGCCAACGCCGACAGCCGTGACCAAGGCCCAGATCAATCCGACGTCGATGCCAATTAAAAATCCGAAAGAGGCAACGATTATGGCCATACAGAGCCAGAAGAATTTCATGCTTTCCCCCCTCTCGGACGCTTGTCACGGGAGTTTTTCAAATAGTGCTGACCGCGGGCGTTTCTGGGTGTTCGGAAATATTTGCCCTTCAAATGATAGGCGCCAGACTGGTCGCGGATCATACTGTATTTGGCTTCGAGCTGACCGCAGCCCGGATGGTCGGAGACGAACGCGAGCACGGCACCGCCCTCAGCGAGCTTGCCCTCGATCTGATAGCCGCCATCGCCTTCGCAGTTCTCGTTGCGGGCTTTGCCCCGGCCCTTGATTGCGCCCTCGCGATCGACCTGGAGTTCCAGCGTCAGGTCCTCGTTGATGCGGTCGACCGAACTCTTCCAATAGCCCTGCCAGTTGCCCGCTATTTGCTTGGCGATTTGATCATTGGTGGCGATATC
>JAUVMS010000358.1 GCA_030600135.1 Hyphomicrobiales bacterium
CGATTCACGTGTCGCCCCCACCATATCGGCCAATGTGTTCTGTGAAATATCGATTGGGTCGGAAATATCATCATTCGCCGACGCCATTGCCAGCAACCGTTTGGCAGTTCGCGCCGGGACCGGAAGCAGTGCCCGATCTTCGAGTTGCGAACTGGCAAACCGGTAGCGCCGACATAGGATCCGGATGAGTTCGACGGCAACCGATGGCTCATTGGCCAACAAATCGAGAATGTGGTGCCGGGCAATATGGAGCAGGCGTGTCGGCGCCACGGCCACTGCCGAGACTGTGCGCGAACCGCCATCCAACGCCGCAACTTCGCCGAACATCGCCCCCGAACCGATGATGTTGAGCACAAGCTTGCGACCAGTCGAGCCGACCACGCTCAGCTCCACCGCACCGCGCTCCACGACATAAACGGCATCCCCGGCATCGTCGCATAGATAGAGTGTTTCGCCAGCACGGCACGTGCGACGCGACGCGAGACGAACCATCCTTTGACGCGCGATTTGAGATAGTTGGCCGAAAAACTCCGCCCGCTCAAGCAGTTTGAGCGCCTGCCCTTGCGTAACGTCGACGATCGTTGGCGTCCTGGCGCCCGCCCCTGTTCGCAGGTCGTAGGGGACATTGCCAGGACACCTACGATGGATCTTTTGCCGGTACCTGTCGTTTTCGCAAGGCCGTTTGCGTTCACTGGATGCACGCATCTCGGCCCCATCAGGCTATCCGGGTGATGAGCCCCTCAAGGTTGTGCGCGCCGTCGAAGCCGCCTCGAGGAGTCCTTTCCAAATACCGGCCAAAAAAGCGCCGTCTGCAAGGCCCCGCGAGGCTCTTGAATTCACAACAGATAGACCAAGGTTCAGGAGCGCAATCGTCAACCCAGGCGTGCATATTACACATACAGTGACAATCCTCGTTCTGAAGAAACATAAAATGCTGCAAAATTTTCAATTAAATCAAAAAGGTAAATATGCAGAAACGTACAAGTAATAAGATACTGTTATGGTTAAAATGAAATTACAGTGGGTCATCTTAGGAGTTTTGTAAGTTCCCGCATAAGTTGTTTCACTAGTTCGGATCAGCTGGCGTCAATCACAGAGGAATCACGATAGACACAATTCCCCTTCGTGCGCGGCACGCGGTTCCGAACAACACCACTCGCTCGCAAGCAATTGCTAAAGAACAACGCTCAATGCACCTCACAACGACGATGCGTGGTTTTCCCAGGCGACTCGTGACAGGTAGCCCTCGAGGTCTTTCGGCTCCGTCTCCACACCAGGTTCGGCCAGCAGCAACTGGCCATTGCCGTTGGTCAGCAAGAACCCGCGTCCCCGCGGCCTGGCGGCAAGCCCACTGACGTCGGCCATCTTTCGCCTTCCGATAATGCGCTTCGTGGCCACATCAACGAAAACGCATGTGCTCCCTCGCGACGACGTCGCTGCGACAATCTCACCGGCCCGATCGACAGTCACCGACGCCACATAGTTCCGTAAGTCGCGATAAACTGCCACCGGTTCCTCCATCAGCTCGATCCCGCCGCCACGGCGATGAAGCCCTAGAAGCGGCGGTTGCTCGGCCTTACGCCCCTTGTGCTGGCAGCCGAACACCACAACATCGTTTGCCGCCACCGCGAGATGGCGAATGGAGAGCTGCTTGAGCGCGGGCGCCAAACTGTGCACCTCCAGAATATCCCCATTCACGATGTCGACATAGGCAAGCGTCGGCGCCATTTCGGACAAATTGAGCGCCTGTCTCGCGTAACTCGGGTGCGTGCGTATCCCCCCATTCGCGATCACCAACGTGCGCCCATCTGACAGCAGCGCCAGTTCGTGAGGACCGACACCAGCGGAGGACAATTCGCCAATCTGGCGATACCCCGCCGTTGCATCGCGAACACCGATGACGCCTGTTCCCGCTTCGAAATCGTTCTCCGAGCTATAGAGCAATCGGCCATCCGATGAGAACACGCCATGCCCGTAGAAGTGCCGATCGTTTCGGGTCGTAATTGTTTGCCGCGGTCGTTTGCCGTCAGCGCTGAACGCAACGGCGAAATTTCCGGGCCGTCGGGCGAAGACCACGCACTCTCGGGTCCCGGGCCGTGTCGCCACCGCGTGTCCTCGCGCCGGCAAATCAACGACCGCCACATCGCCGTGCGCCAGGTTGAAGATCGCAGCCTCGTCTCCCCCGTCGAACCGTTTGCGGGCCGCCGCATAAAACTCCTGCTCGCCATCGCGACGACCCCACGCTCGCCGCCGCCCAAGCAAAACCGCACCGGCGCCAACCAGCAATGATCGACGGTCAATCTCCATCAGCTGCATTGAACCCCAATGTGATGCCTGCCGCCCTTGCCAAGGCGCGCCCGCCATTGATCCAGGCGTTCTTCAAAGGAAAGCCGGTGAGGATCAGGCGACGCTTGACCCGCGGATCCGCTGAATTGTGCCGCGCATCCTGAGGTGTAGATCGCAATGTCCCGAGCACCTGTTCCAATCCTTCCTTCAAATGCGTACCGAACCGCGGCTTGAAACGATCGAGCTGAGCGACCATACCGGACTTGTTAAAGAGATCCAAAAGTCCGGCAACATTTGCTTCGATGATTGCCAACGTCAGCCCGGAGGTCTTGAACGGTGGTCGGATTTCTCGTCCGCGCTTGCCGCGCATGAAGCCGAGTGGGCCCGCGATCTTGAAATCGCGTACCACGCGCAGACCGCCGGTGAAGGACTTGATCAGCTCTTGCGTCACTTCTTTCGGCGATAAGTAGATAGGATTATTATCCCCCGGCATGAGAAACAGCTTGGAAAACTCTTTCTCCGCATCCCAATCAGCAGCCACTTGGGAAGCAATCGTTGCCAGGTTATCAGCGATGGCCAGACCATAGCGACAGCGGAACCCACCTTGCTCCGATCGATCGAGCAAGCTCGCTCGGCCCTTGCCCGCCAGCACGATCTCGAGCGCGGTGAGGCCTTGCAGCGCCACACTCTTTTTCGCAAGCGTCGCCTCACGCACGATGCTGTCGTCACGGCGGCGCAGCACGCGCCCCACCTGCTTGCGCCCGATGCCCTTGGGGTCCGGCCAAAATGCCGTACGCTCGTAGCGGTTCGCCTCCGCGATCGGACCGAACCGGACATGCTCGACACGACCCCAGGCATCGACTGCGATTTGGAACGCCATATCAACCTTGGCGAGCCGCACCTGTGACGGATTCTTGCACAAAATCTGCATCGCCTCAGCAAGACCCGACATGGCTCCTGCCATTCGGCGATAGCCCGGTCTGATGTGCCGCTCGACAGCCTGACGCGCCACCCCTTCATGGTCGAAGCGGAACTGCGCTGCGACAGGAAACACCACAAGTTGCACTACAAAAAGTGCCGCCATGCCCGCCAGAAAACTCCATCTGGCCAATAGCCACCCAACAGGCCGTTGCATTGCTCGTTGTGTGTCCATCAGAGCGAATTCACGAAGGCGATGAGGCGTTCGCGATCCTCCCGCGCCATGGTGGCGAATGCGTCGCGCGCGGCCCTGGCTTCGCCACCGTGCCAGAGGATCGCCTCCTGCACGTTGCGTGCTCTTCCGTCGTGGAGAAAAAACGTATGCCCGCTGACAACCGACGTCAGCCCAATGCCCCAGAGCGGCGCCGTGCGCCATTCCCGACCGCTTGCAACGCCCTCAGGCCGGTGATCCGCGAGCCCCTCTCCCATATCGTGCAGCAAGAGATCGCTATAGGGCCATATCAGCTGGTTCGCCAAGTGTGGCTGACCTTCGAGTTCACCGGTGGTGAATTTGGGATTGTGGCAGCGCGCGCATCCGCTCTCGTAAAACAGCTGTTTGCCTCTCAAGATCTCCGACAGGTCATGACCACGCCGCCGAGGGACGGCCAGATTGCGAGAATAAAATACGACAAGGCTCAACAGCTTGGGGCTGACTTCAAAGCCAACACCGTCGCCAGCATTGCCGTTGGGTGCCTTGATGCAAAAGGCCTGGCCGCTGGTGCAGTCACCGGCGGGCTTTGGCACCAGCCAACTGGCGATCCCGATATCGCCGGCAAACGCGCCGGCCGACTGCTCCAGCACGCTCGGCGCCCCTGCCTTCCAGCCGAAACGCCCGAGCATGACCCTGTCCCGGGCCACCGACCAAACACGGTTCGTGAGCCCGGAGATGCCGTCGCCATCGCCATCATCTGGGTCGGCCAATGCCGCGATTTGCGCCTCCGGCACGGCTTCCAACAATCCGAGACCGATCATCTGCGGCGCGACGCGAGGCGAAAGCATCACCTCGGGATGCATCGCCCCAAAGCCGAGATTGGTCACCCGATAGGTCGGCCGTCGCAGTCGCACGACTGCGCCGTCGCCAAGCGCAACGGGGACCTCTTCATAGGTGATTTGCATCCTGCCTTCGGCCGTATGCCCCTGGATCGACAAATCCTGTAGCTGTCCACCATAAGTCGGCTCGGGGATGACATTTGCCCGGC
>JAUVMS010000155.1 GCA_030600135.1 Hyphomicrobiales bacterium
ATCATCGACCAGATAGCCAACATGGCAGAGCGGCGTGGCGTCTAGGATCCGATAAATCGTCTCGCGATCATACGCTCCTCTCTCATGAAGCCGCTTGAGCTGTGTGCGCTCGCTCGGCGCCTTAGAATCTTTCGACATCCCAACCTCCAATCGTCTTTCCGACGGGAATAGTCTCAAATTGGACTTTCTGAAAGCGCCAATCTGCATATATATTCACAATACCAATTCGTTGTTTGCGCACTAGCGGCAGGCTAGCGGTTCGTGGGCAACGCAGAGGGCGCAGGCTCAACAAAAGGCATGCGCAACACGCCATTTGATGCCGCCCTACTGACGCTGGTAACGGGATCGCGCTGACGCGGCGCCGCTTTACGTTCAGCTCTATGAGCAACTGCGTGAATTGATTCTGAGCGAGCGATTGGCCGCTGCTCAACGCCTGCCTGCGACGCGTACGCTTGCCGATGAACTGGGCGTTTCCAGGACCACGGTGGTCGCCGCCTACGATCAGCTTCGTAGCGAGGGTTACATCGACGCACGCCGTGGCTCCGGTGCCTTCGTCGCGAACGTGCCGCCGGACCATCTGTTGAGCGCCCGGTCAATTGCAGCAAAACCGCTCCACCCATCCAAAAATGACCGCCAGACCGATCTGCGGCCACCCGAACACCGACCATTGCCGTTCTCACCCGGTGCGGTCGACCAGGATCTGTTTCCCACACAACTCTGGTCACGACTTCTTGATCGTGCCTGGCGACGGCACGGGTGCAACCTACTCAACCGATCCGATGCCCGCGGTCATGTTCCCTTGCAACACGCCATTTCTGAGCACCTCAAGATTTGGCGCGCAATCGATTGTGACGCCGAACAGATTTTCGTTACCTCGGGCTCGGCCGAGGGTTTGCGGCTTGTCCTGTCGTCGCTCCTCGACAAGCCCGACCGCGTATTTCTCGAAGACCCCGGCTATGACACGTTCCGCCGGGTTGTGGCCGATCAGCGTCACGAAGCCGTTTGCTGCCCGGTTGACGGCGAGGGCTTGGATATCGCCGAGGCGGAGCGGCGGACCCCGAACGCCCGCGCCGCAATCGTCACCGCATCGCGTCATTATCCGCTCGGTGTCACCATGTCGCTCGCCCGCCGCCTGGCGCTGCTCGATTGGGCCAAGCGGACCGGTGGCTGGATCATCGAAGACGATTATGACAGCGAGTATCGCTATGCCGGTCGGCCGCTGGCGACCTTGATGAGTCTCGACGAGACGGAACGCGTTATCTATCTCGGCAGCTTTTCCAAGGTGCTGTTTCCGACTTTGCGGTTGGGCTATGTCGTCGCCCCCCAAGGCGCCGTCGATCTGTTCACGACGGCCCTCCGATCGATTGGCTCCTCGGCCTCCATGGTGGCACAGCCGGCGCTGACGGAATTCATCGAAAGCGGCGCTTTCGCCTCCCACATTCGCCGCATGCGCCGGGTCTATGGCAGGCGGTTGGTTGCCCTGCGCCAGGCGCTTGACACTCATTGCCAGGGCCTACTGGAGCCGGCTGGAACCGATGGCGGCATGCACATCGTCGCCCGCCTGAGCGAGAAACTGGCGCGCGACACGAGTGACATCGAACTGTCCAGGCGGGCCCACGCCGCCGGCCTTATAGCTCCGGCAATTTCGAGCCATGCGATCGAGCACCACGATGTGCAAGGGCTCGTGCTCGGCTTTGCCGCATTCCAAGAGTGCGAGCTCGCAAATGGCGTCAGATGCCTTGCCTCCGTGCTCACGAAACGCTAGCAAGCCTGGTCTGGCCCACATCATCAGTTCCAACAAAGAGCATCCCATGCCCACTTACGATCTCCTGCTTCTTCCCGGCGATGGCATCGGCCCGGAAGTCATGGCCGAGGCGAGCCGCGTCATCGAGTGGCTCAATGCGCACGGCACAGCCACATTCAATACCGACAGCGACCTGGTGGGCGGCTCGGCCTATGACGAGCATGGCGAGGCCATTGCTGATGCCACTGTCGATAAAGCGCTGGCGGCCGACGCGGTTTTGCTCGGCGCCGTCGGGGGACCGAAATGGGATGGTGTCACATACGAGGCACGGCCCGAGGCGGGCCTCTTGCGATTGCGCAAGGATTTGCAGCTGTTCGCCAATTTGCGCCCGGCGATCTGTTATCCGGCATTGGCCGATGCCTCCTCGCTCAAGCGCGAGCATGTCGAGGGGCTCGACATCATGATCGTGCGCGAGCTGACGGGAGGGGTTTATTTCGGCGAACCCAAAGAAATTACCGATCTGGGCAATGGCCAAAAGCGCGCCGTCGATACCCAGGTTTACGAGACATACGAGATTGAGCGCATCACCCGAGTCGCCTTTGACCTGGCGCGCAAGCGCGGCAACAAGGTCCACTCGGCCGACAAACGCAACGTCATGAAATCGGGCGTGCTTTGGAACGAGGTGGTGACACGCGTCCACGCGGACGAATTTTCCGACGTCCAACTGGAGCACATCCTGGCCGACAACTGCGCCATGCAACTGGTCCGCAATCCCAAGCAATTCGACGTCTTGGTGACCGATAATCTCTTCGGTGACATGCTATCGGACGAGGCGGCGATGCTGACGGGTTCGCTAGGCATGTTGCCGTCTGCCTCGCTCGGTGCAACCGATGAGAACGACAGGCGCAAGGCGCTCTACGAACCGGTGCATGGCTCGGCCCCCGATATTGCCGGGAGCGGCGTGGCCAATCCGATCGCCACAATCGCGAGCCTCGCAATGGCCTTGCGCTATTCCTTCGACATGGGCGCGGAGGCCGATCTCGTTGAAAACGCCATTGCCGGCGTGCTGAACAAGGGCCTTAGAACCGGCGATCTCATGCAGGACGGCAGCCAGACAATCGGCACCACCGCCATGGGTGGCGCAATCATCGCCGAAATGGAGGCGCTCTCAGCCTAGCCCGCGTGCCTCGCCATAGGGCTGCTACATTCGGTTGATCATGTGCCGGCCAGCCCCAACAAAGGGCTCGGCGCGCACCCCACGCGACGTCGGTTGGTGCAATACGCGAAAGGATTTGAGCGATGAAGCAAGGCAGATTGTTTGCAGTGCTCTGTGTGGTCATTGCCGCCATCGGCACGAACGTCGATCGCGCGCCGGCAGCAGAAGAGGAAACCAAGCTCGATCCGGAACTCGAAGCCATCCTCAAAGAGGAAAAGGCTCATCGCAAGGCCTGCAAGGTCAAGATTTGCAGCATCCTTCGCAACAAGTCGCGCGAGGGCGACGATGTCGCCTGCAACGTCATCAAGACCTGGCCCAAGCCCGATCTCGACAAAATCGTCTCGAAGGCACGTGTCAGGTGGCCCTGGGGACATACGCGCTGCGTCGCTGACATCAAGGTCAAGCGCGCCATGCTCGTCGATGCCATGACCGAGCCGACCTACGAGGCCAAGTTCGACGAGCATCAGGTGAACTGCGAGATCGAGCGCAAGAAAAAGGGCGAGACCTACACCTTCAAAATCTCGGTCACCCCGACCGTCACGTTTGAGAATGGCAAGGCCAAAAAGGCCGTCTTGAAATGGGGCGAACTCGATGCCCCGACAATTGCCAAAGGGGTCATCTGGCCGGCCACCGCGCTTGACAACAAGCTCAATATTTTTGGCGGAGAAGTGGTCAACGTGATCAACACCTTCGCCGCCAAGAAGTGCGATGAGGTCAAGGACGAAATCGCGGCAAGTCAGTGAGCGAGCCCATGGCCGAGCCCAAGCCCGTCATAGAGGATGCCGTCGCCATCGTGCCCGTTCGCGACGTGCGAACAACGGTCGCCTTCTACCACGACGTTCTTGGCTTTGAGCGCCGCATGATCTCGGACGACGCGACCTTTGCCATTGTCGTCCATGGTGAGGCGGCAATTCACTTCGTTAGAGCCGGCGACGATGCGGCGCTCGAGGCCACGTCCAATCACATCTCTATTTATCTCTGGGTCCGCGCCTTGGATTCCTTGTACAACGCACTCGCGGTCAAGCTCGACCAACTTCCTGAAGGCCGCGTTCGCCGACCATTCGACCAAGCCTACGGCATGCGCGAGTTTCACGTGAAGGATCCTGACGGCTGTTTGCTGATGTACGGTGAGTCCATGGAGAACCAGTTGGCCGGCGATCAGAATTGATATGTAATAAGATAGATGACTAAGCTTGGGCCGAGCGCAGAGATAGACTGGTCGAACGACGTGTTCCGCGAGATGAAGGCGCGCGAGATCAGCCTTGTCGCGACCGTGCCGGATGGTGGCCTCACCCGCCTGCTCAACATGTGCGAGGACGATCACGCCACCCGCGTCGTCACGCTGACGACCGAGCCCGAAGGCGTCGGCGTCTGCATCGGCGCTTGGCTGGGCGGAAAGAAATCATTACTCGCCATGCAGTCATCCGGCGTTGGCAATTGCATCAACGCGCTCGGCATGCCGGCGACGATGCGCGCGCCCTGCCTGATGCTGGTCGCCATGCGTGGGCAGTGGGGCGAGTTCAATCCCTGGCAGGTGCCCATGGGTGGGGCAACGCGCCCGGCGCTCGAGGCTATCGGCGTCAGGTGCTTCGACGTCGACGCGCCCAATCGCATCGGCGAAACCTTTGCCGCTGCAGCTGATCTCGCATTTCATGGCGGTTTCGCCACAGCCGTGCTCATTGGCCAACGAGCCATCGGCGCAAAGGGGTTCGGGCGAGATGATTGACAGCCTCGAGAGGCGCCCACTGGTGGCTGAGGTGCTTGGCGAGCGGGGCGACGCGCTGGTGGTGGCGGGTCTCGGCAGCCCCACCTGGGATCTGTTTGCCGCCGGCGACCGGCCGGAAAACCTTTATACCTGGGGCGGCATGGGGCTCGCGCTGCCGACTGCATTGGGTCTGGCGCTGGCCGTGCCGGAGCGCCGTGTGCTCTGCATCACCGGCGACGGTGAAATAATGATGGGCATCGGCAGCCTGGCGGTGGTCGCCAATCAGGCCCCTGAAAACCTGGCAATCCTGGTGCTGGACAACGAGAGCTTCGGCGAGACCGGGCAGCAAAGGGGCTTGACGGCGGGCCCGACGGACATCGCCGCGATCGCCGCAGGCGCGGGGATTTCCGCAACCATGACAGTCCGCGCAGGGAACCAGGTAGCTGATTTGGCGCAATTTCTTTTTGCAGCGGTCGGGCCAAGGCTCGCCGTCGCCAAGATCGCGCTGACCGAGGAGCCTTGGGCACTGCCGGAAAAGGACGGTGCGACCATTGCGCGGCGTTTCCGCGAGGCCATCATGGGCGCCCCACGAACGACGGACCGCTAGCTCATTGGGAGACGCCCGGCTTGGCATTCAGCGAGTACGACAAATACGACGCGCTTGGGCTCGGCGAGCTTGTCCGCACGGGCGAGGTGAGTGCCCGCGAACTGGTCGAGACAGCGATCGCAAGAATCGAACAATGGAACCCGCATATAAACGCCGTCGTGGCGCGCCGGTTTGATCAGGCCCTGGCAGACGCCGATCGCCTCAAACCGTCATCCGGACAACCATTTGCCGGCGTGCCGTTCCTCATCAAGGACCTCAAGCAACCACACCCCGACATGGCGCTCACATGCGGCTCTCGCTTTCTCCGACACGATCGCCCGACCACCAAGAGCACGCTGCTCAACCGCATGGAAGCGGCAGGCGTCATCGTGCTTGGGCGCAGCGCATCACCGGAGTTCGGGCTGGTCGGCTACACCGAACCGGAGCTCCATGGCCCCTGTCGCAATCCTTGGAATTTGGGCCACACTCCCGGCGGCAGTTCGGGAGGTGCCGCGGCTGTGGTCGCGTCGGGTCTCGTGCCCATGGCGCAGGGTGGCGATGGCGGCGGCTCGATCCGCATTCCCGCCAGCTGCTGCGGGCTCTTCGGGCTGAAGCCCAGTCGTGGCCGCAATCCCATTGGTCCTGGACCCGCGGGCGGTTTTTCATCGCGCCTTAGCGTCGAGCATGTCCTCACCCGCACCGTGCGCGACAGCGCCGCAATGCTGGACATCACGAAAGGCATCGAGCCCTGGGCCCCCGTGAGCACGCCCGGCAGCGAGTCATCGTTCCTGGCCGGGCTCGACCGCCCACCGGAGCGGCTCAAAATTGCACTGTTGAACGAGCCACTCTTCAACGACGACCTCGAACCGGCGTGCAAAGAAGCAGTCGAGCAAGCGGCACGGCATTTCGCCTCGCTCGGCCATGAGATCGAGCCGGCCTTTCCCAACGAGATTGATCGCCAGGCCCTGGCGGCGGCCTTCCTGGTCCTTTGGTGCTCGGAATGCGCCCATGGCTTGCAACAGCTGCAAGATCAAACTGGTCGCAGGGCCGAAGCTGGCGACTTCGAGGCGACGACATGGGTCATGGCGCTCGTCGGTGGCCACGTGCGCGGCGCCGATGTGGCCGCCGCGGTGGCCACGATACACGCTGCCGAGCGTACCGCGACCGAGTTTCTCGAGCGCTTCGACATGATGCTGATGCCAACGTTGGCCTCGCCTCCGCCCGTGATCGGCGCCTTCAAGCCGACGCCCCGCGTGCAGCGCGCTATCCGCGCCATACGCCGATTGCCGCTACGCCCGCTGACCCAGCTCCTACATGGCCGCATGCGCGACGAGGCCTTTCACTGGGTCGGCTATACGCCGTTCGCCAACATCACCGGCCAGCCTGCCATGACACTGCCCCTGCATTGGACGGGTGATGGCCTGCCGGTCGGTGTGCAACTCGTTGGCCGCATTGGCGAGGAACAGCTCCTACTGCGCTTTGCCCGCCAAGTAGAGCAAGCGCATCCCTGGTTTGATCGGCGTCCCGCATTGCGTTGAGTTCGCGGCGCATCCGCAATCGCCGACACCTTTGTGGTGCTTTGGTCAAATGGTCGGAAATTCTTGGCAATTTCCTTCACTTTGCACTGCAATAAGTTGGACGTAGCCCATCAACTCAACTAAAAGCGGGCACGCCAGTCGCAGTATCCGAGAAGAGAATCAAGGTCATGACCTACGACGTCGCCATCGTCGGTGCCACGGGCAACGTGGGCCAGGAGATGCTCACCATCCTTGACGAGCGGGAGTTTCCGGTCGGCGAGGTTTATGCCATTGCTTCGCGCCGCTCAGTCGGCCGCGAACTCTCGTTTGGCGATAAGACACTCAAGTGCCACGACCTCGAGACGTTCGACTTTTCCAAATGCGACTTCGCTTTGATGTCGGCTGGCGGCACCATTGCAAAAGAGTGGGCCCTAAGAATTGGCCGTACCGGCTGCGTCGTCATCGATAACTCATCGGCTTGGCGCTACGATCTCGACGTGCCGCTCGTGGTGCCCGAGGTTAATGCCGATGCGGTGGCCGGATACGCCAAGAAAAACATCATCGCAAATCCGAATTGCTCGACTACACAGCTCGTCGTTGCCTTGAAGCCGCTGCATGACGTTGCCCGCATCAAGCGGGTGGTCGTGGCCACCTACCAGTCCGTCTCGGGCGCAGGCACAGACGGCATGGATGAACTCTGGAACCAGAACAAGGGCATCTTTGTGACGGATCCGCCTGAGCCGCAAGAGTTTACCAAGCAGATTGCCTTCAACGTCATTACGCACATCGACTTCTTCATGGAGG
>JAUVMS010000481.1 GCA_030600135.1 Hyphomicrobiales bacterium
CAATGGCAGGTTTGGGCTGATCGATGACGAGTACGACAACCGACAAACTGACGGAGAAGCTCAAAGGCAAGACCGCACTGGTGACCGGCGCCTCGAGCGGCCTCGGTGCCGACTTCTCGCGCCAACTGGCCGCCGCCGGCTGCAATCTCATCCTGGTCGCCCGCCGCAAGGAGCGGCTCGAAGGCGTGCGTGATGAAATCTCGGCGGCCCACAACGTCACCATCGATCTCATCACCATGGACCTGCTCACCAAGGATGCCGCCCGTTCTCTCTATGACGAGGTCAAGTCCTGGGACCGCCAGGTGGACGTGCTCATCAACAACGCTGGCTATGGGCTATTCGGTTGGTTCTTCAAGCTCGATTGGCAAAAGCAGATGGACATGCTCCAGCTCGATATGATCGTGCCGACCGAGCTCACCCGCCTCTTTGCCGCCGACATGGTAGAGCGCGGCTTTGGCTATGTGCTGTTCGTCTCGTCCGTGGCCGGCTACGTCGCGACGCCAAGCTATGCCGCCTATGCTGGCGCCAAATCCTACGCCCTCTTGCTGGGCGAAGCCCTCAATTTCGAGCTGCGCCGCACCGGTGTCGGCGTTACCGTGCTCTCGCCCGGCATCACGCGAACCGAGTTTCTCGAGGTCTCCGGCCAGCGTCCGACGCTCTATCAGCGGCTCTTCGCCATGGCCAGTCCAAGGGTCGCCCGCGTCGGCCTCAAGGCCATGCTCGCGCGTCGCGCCAGCGTGATTCCCGGCTTCTGGAACAGCTTGCTCATCATAAGCACACGCATCATGCCCCGGCGTTGGCAAAAGTGGGTTGCCTATGGCCTCATGTGGAATCGCCAGCTGCGACAATAGCTACTTTGTCGTCGTGCAAATTCCCAACTAAAGTCGCCACGGTATGGCTGAAGCGGGTAGCGTCAACAAGTATTGCGTCATAGGCGCCGGTCCGTCGGGGATGGCAGTTGCCAAGGCCTTCCTCGCGCGGTCGATCCCCTTTGATTGGTTCGAACGCGAGCCTGACATCGGCGGTCTTTGGAACATCAAGACACAAACAGGCGTGGTCTACGAGACTACGCACCTCATCTCTGCAAGTCTCTACACTGCCTTTGAAGATTTTCCGATGGAAGAGGAAGAATATCCTCTTTATCCAAGCCATGCTTCTGTTATGGACTATTTTCGCTCCTACGCGAATCAATTTGGATTGCTCGACAAAGTTCAGTTGAGCAAGTCGGTTGAGCACGTCGCTCCGAGAAATGGCAATTGGCAGGTTCGAATTTCTGGTGAGGGGACCCCGAGGTTCTATAAGGGCGTGGTGCTGGCCAACGGTCACCACTTCGTGCCACGTGTGCCGCGGATCCCGGGCCAGTTCGACGGCGAGGTGATCCATTCTCGCGCCTATAAATCCCCCAAGCAGCTGCGCGACAAACGTGTCCTCGTCATTGGTGGGGGCAATTCCGGTTGCGATATCGTGATCGACGCCGTGCACAACGCCGAATCTGTCGTTCACAGCATGCGGCGTGGTTATTGGTTCGTGCCAAAGTTTCTTCTTGGTTTTCCAACCCACGGCACGCTTGAATTTCTTGAATGGCTTCGAATGCCCCGCTGGTTGAAAGCGCGGGTCCTGGCCGCGACCTACTATCTGCTCGTCGGACCGCCGGAACGCTATGGGCTAGCCCGCCCGGACCATGGCATTCACCAAAGCCACCCCACGATGACCGACGAGATTCCCCGCCAGCTGGAGCATGGCCGAATCACACTCAAACCGGATGTCGCACGTTTCGCTGGCAACGAGGTGGTTTTCGAGGACGGTACCTCGGAGGAGATCGATCTCGTGGTTTGCGCGACGGGATATGAGATTTCCTTTCCCTTCTTGGACAACTCACTGGTGCTTGGATACAACGGCGTTCCGTTGCTCTACATGAACGTTTTTCATCCTCGCCATGAAGGCCTGTTTGCCGCCGGGCTCATACAGGCCAACGGCAGCATTTGGCGGCTCGCCGACGATCAGGCACAGCTCATCGCCACCGCCATCGTCGCCCGCGAAAAGGCCCCCGAAGTCGCCGAAAATTTCCGCGACCGCGTCATCGCCGCCGGCCCAGATCGCGGCATGCAGCGCCACTTCGTAGAATCCGATCGCCATAAGCTCGAAGTCAACTATTACGAATACCGTCGCGCGCTAAAACGCTTGCTTCGCAAATTCGGTCCGCTCGCCAAAACCGCACTCGACAAGCCAGATTGGGCTTCCAGCGATGATGTGGAATCGACGACCCACGTCAAGGCCGCGCGATCGAAAAGGCTGGCCGCTTGGCCCCGCCTAACCAAATTCGATCGCCCCTACATGGTTCCCGGAAACGACCCGCCGTCGATGAGCAGATTCTGCCCGGTGATGAAGCCGGCATGGGCTGAGCAGAGGAACGCGCACGCAACGCCGAAGTCTTCCGCCGTTCCCATCCGCCCGGCAGGAATGCTCGCCCCCAGTTGCTCAGCGGCTTGATCAATACTTATGCCGTCCGCCTCGGCTCGTCCGGTGAGCGTCTGGCGAATGCGGTCGGTATCATGCAGCCCGGGCAGGAGCGCGTTGATCGTAACGTTGTTTTTCGCGACCTTGCGCGCCAGCGCCGCAACCCCACCAGTCAAACCGCACCTAGCCCCGTTCGAAAGCTCGAGGATCGGTATGGGTGCTTTGACCGAGGCGGACGTAATGTTGACGATCCGGCCAAAGCCGCGTTCAACCATGCCGTATACCGTCGCATGTATGAGTGCGATGGGCGTCAGCATGTTGCCTTCGACCGCCTTGCGCCAATCGTCGAGAGTGAAATCCTTGAAATCGCCAGGCGGTGGCCCGCCGGCATTGTTCACCAGGACATCGGGGTTTGGGCAAGCCGCGA
>JAUVMS010000139.1 GCA_030600135.1 Hyphomicrobiales bacterium
ACGCCACAAGCTTACCCTGTCTTGCGCAGTTACGGGAAAGAGTGCGGCACGGTACTGGAAATATTTCTACGTCATGACGTGATTTAATCTAGAAAGTTTCCGAGTAATACTTCCGAACGGGTCACATTAAATGCTCTTTTGCGAATGTTGCTCTAAGAGTCCTCGAAACACATTTGCCAAAGCTTCGCCATGGCGCCGCCGCGGACTTGGCGAAGTGGGTTTGTCGTCGATCCAAGAGCCGGAAAGACGATCGACAATCCAGTCACGCATATTTCGGGCCCGCGCGGACGTAATCGGCACCGAGCGAACACCTCACGCGGTGAGCTTGCATAGTGGCACGCGCTGGTTCACCGACCAGCTAAACCGCATCGCGAATGAGCGGCATGGTCGAGCAGTGAACCCCGCCTCCGTTCAAATGCATTTCGCTGTAGGGGACAATTGTCCAGCTCACACCGTGCTTTTCCAGCGTCTCGCGTGTGCGCTCACTTGCGCCTTCCGGCATCACCAGCTTGCCGGGTGCAATGGCCAGCGAGTTTACAATCCAATCATCATCGGCGGGATCGATCTCAATCGCATGAATGCCACGGGCCTTGAGTTCCTCGAGGAAACTGTACGGCACACCCGCCGGATTGAGCAGCGCCAGCCCCTTATCGATCATCAGAAACGACCCATCGATATGTATGTCATAGCCGACCAGATCAATAACAAGCAATTCAACGCCTTGGCGCTTGAGAACCTCGCCCACCTGCTCGGCACCCTCACGATTGACACGAACACCACAGCCGATGACAGCGGTCTTATCGTCGATCCAGGCAAAACTGCCGCCCTCCATCAAGGCTCTTCCCGACAGCGTCCTGAGGATCGGAACGCCGAGTTTGGCCAGCGTTCGCGTGATCGCCAATTCTTCGCCGCGTCGAACACGAGCACCCATCCGGCTCACGATGGCACCGCCCTTCACCATGATGAGCGGATCACGCGTATAGCAGGACTTCAATCGCCCACCACCAACCCCTTCCACATGGCAGACTTCGATGTCGTTGGCCTCAAATGCCGCCACCAGGGCATCGTGCTGAGCCTGCATCTTGGCTACATCGGGCAGTCGGTCACTCTGGAAGTACCAGCCCACATCGACGTCGCCGAACGAACCGATGCTTTCAATTCGTTTGGATGCATCCAACACCTCCAATTCGGTGCCGGGCCGATGCACCAGTATCGCGCGTATCCGCCCGACGTCGTTGTCGACGCCCCAGGCTCGCCCCCAATGCGCCTCCAATTCTCGGGCATCCTCGAAGGCCGGCTCGGCGCCCGCGGCGAACATTTTGATGGTTTGGTTGTAGATCCATCCGGGTGATGGTCCTTCCGTCATGGCTCGCTATGCTCCGGAATCCATTGCTTCGACCATTGCCATCATAGCACCAGATGATCTCGATGAAAGCTGCTCCGGTTTTGCTCGCCAGTAAGATAACACCCCGCCAGAATGAACGGAAAATGAATAAACCTCCCACAAAAATGAACCTCGAATTAACGCACCAAAGTTTTTTCTGAACATTGCATGAATGGCCGTTTTTCTTCCTTGAATCGCCCAATTTACCTTCCACATGGCGATCATCCAAGCCAACTCGGGAGGAGTAGAAAATGGCTATTACAGCACGTACTTACGCGCTTCTGGGCGCTGTTGCCTTGCCGGTTGCAATGACGCCATTAGCTGCCTCTGCCCACGCCACCAATTCCGAAGCGATGCACAATGGATCGCGCGTCACCATCACTAAGACCAATGGACGCGTTGTGGTTCGCTATAAGGAGCCGCGGCCGTTCTTGAGGCGTCTCGGTGTGCGCTCCGGCACGCTGCTCTTCAAGGGCCGTCTCAACGACGGCATCGTCGCCGGCAATGCCAGGACGTTTCGTCGGAACTGCCCGGCCGCCCCCTATTGGGTCAGCGGCAGGCTGAACACCACGCAGGACGAGTTTATTCTGAAGGGCCGCGCGCCAATCCGCTCGCCGTTTAGTTGCCGGGTCATCGGGACCACCGAGTTCGGCAAGACGGCAAAGCTCCGGTTCCGATATTTGAACCACGACACCTTGGATCTGCACGAAGACGATCCCGTTGGCGGCGGTTGGCGGCCGACGCCCCTTCCCTATTCGCGCTCGCTCTGGCGCTACCGCGGCTCGCGCCTGGTGATGATTGCCAATGGCAACCGCCGCACCATCCGTTATCGCAGACCTGCATGGCGCATGCGCCAAGCCGGTGTTCGGCGTGGCGACCCGTTCTTCCGTGGCCGTCGGATCGGCAACCGGATCGTCGGCAGGGCATTCGTCTACCGCCGCAATTGCGCACCGATCGGCTACCGGGTCAGGGGCCGGGTGAACCCCCACAACCAAACCCGTGTCGTGCTCCGCGGCCGGGTGCCGATCATAGCGCCAGGCAGCTGCCGCGTCGTCGGGCACTCATGGTTCAACACACATGCCCGGCTTGAACTGAAGTTTGCGCGTCAGTTGGCTGCAAGATACTGATGCGCAACGGGACGGGAGTGTGATGGGCACGATGCTGCTGGCCCGACCTCTCCCGTCTCAACTTTTTGGGTGACGCACACAAATCTTCACCACAGTCACTTCGGCAACACCCGTCGCTCGCCCGACGGGCGTCCTTTATTGGTATTCAGTGGGCCGCTCACCCGATTTGCTCCGTTCCCGCCATGAATATTTGCTGAACGCATCCTTCAAGACCAATTCAGGCCGCCCTGCCTAATGTTTGTCGAAGAAGTGGCACGAAACAGCCCGGAGGAGGACGAGATGCGACGGTCTTGGGCAACATTGGCGGTGGCAATGAGCCTCATCACGATCTCGGCAGCGGCAACCAAGCCGGCAATCGCCAAGCAGGAAATTTGGTATTTGAACGGTCTTGAGGTGCGCTGGAACTCCTATGGCGGGCTGCGCCAAGTCATCAAGTTTCGCAGTCCTCGCCGTGGAGGCGCCCATACTATCGGGCGCTATGGCAAAGTGGTCTTTCGCGGCTGGCGCATGGGTCGCCGCCTGGTCGGGCGGGCCCGCACATTTCGCCGAGGTTGCCGCAGACCGTTCCGCTACAAGGTGCGGGGTTGGATTAGCCCGGATGGGCGCCGCGCGGTGCTGCAGGGGCCAAAGCCCGTCATCGTCGACTGCAGAATAGTCGGCTATTCGGCCCTCGACCGTGGTTCGATCATCGTCTTGACGCGGCGCACGGGCGACGGATTTGCGGGTTACGAGGCGTTCTAGGCAACAGAGGGAACTTGCCCGCCGGCGCGGTGCGCGCTGGCGCTGCCAGGTCATGGAGGTGAACGATCATGGTGAACACACAAACCTTGCGCACCTTACTTTTTATCACTGCCGGCTACGCCGTGCTCGTCGCAGCAACGATTCTGCTACATCCCTAGTCCAGAGTGCCTTCAATCGGATGGGTTCTCTTCGAGCGGAACATGCTCTACTAGAGAACCATCCGTCAGGGCGGATCCGGCCTCGCCCGATCCCTCATCGAGGCACGGATCCGGTCGCTGGGAACCCCGCCGATGCAGCTCGCCGAGATCACCGGCAATGCAGTCGCCTATGTCGAGGACCTCTTTCGCCCCACCATTCGCATCGGGGTAACGGGTCTATCACGTTCCGGCAAAACGGTGTTCATCACGGCCCTTATTCACAATCTGACGGAGGGCGGCTGGTTGCCGTTCTTTGAACCGGTGGCGAGCGCACGGGTGGAAAGCGCATTCCTGACGCCACCGCCGCCTGAGGTCGACCTATTCGACTTTGGCCGCTACATGCGCGCATTCCGGGCCGCGCCGTCGGAATGGCCCGAACGCACCGATACAGTAAGCGAGCTGCGGATTGCACTCACCTACCAACCAGTGGCCGGCATTCGATCGTTTCTGGGGCCGCGTACGGTCTACCTCGACATCGTCGATTATCCCGGCGAATGGCTGCTCGATCTGCCGCTCCTGGAGTTGAACTTTGCCGCCTGGTCACGCCAGGCCATCGCGCTTGCCGACAGTGA
The DNA here is from genome assembly GCA_030600135.1 of Hyphomicrobiales bacterium. Taxonomy (GTDB): domain Bacteria; phylum Pseudomonadota; class Alphaproteobacteria; order Rhizobiales; family JAUVMS01; genus JAUVMS01. The sequence goes on from JAUVMS010000139.1 coordinate 4,022, forward strand.
ACCTCGGCGGCAGCTGGCGCAAACGTGGCTCGAATTCTTGTCCAGCGTTGATCCAGAAGCACCGCACGACAATGACCTTGCCATGACCGGCGCCCAGCTCTTTCGCGACTATCTCATCGCTTGCCGCTCGGAGGCGCACGCGCTTTCCACGCTGCCGCCGGGCCGCTTCTTGGAGCCGGGAGCCGACGCGCAAAAGCCCATGCTCAACTTCATGCCGCTACGTCTGCCTGACGGCGCTTCGGCGCCCGAAGGAACGTTGTGGTCGGAAATGGCCAAATGGTACGAGGCCTATAAGAGCGAACTGGTGGCGCCCTTTTTTCGCGACCACTTCACGCATCTCGACCACCAAGTGGTATTGGTTGACACACTGCGGGCAATCAATGCCGGTCCAGCAGCGGTCGAGGATTTGGAGCGCTCGCTATCGAACATCTTGGCCTGCTTTCGCCAAGGCAGTAACAACGTGCTGTCGCGCGTATTTGCCCCCCGGATCGAAAAGATTTTGTTCGCGGCGACAAAGGCCGATCATTTGCACTCCGAGGGCTACGACCGTCTAAAGGCAATCATGGAGGCTATTGTCGCCAAGGCCATGGCTCGCGCCGAGCACACCGGTGCGGACGTAGGGGTTGAAGCAATCGCCGCCGTCCGCGCGACCCGACAGGCCAATGTGTCCGACGGCGGCCGGAGCTATGATTGCATCGCCGGCGTTCCAATGCCGGGCGAGACCATTGACGGGCGCACCTACGACGGGGCGACGGAAGCCGTCGTCTACCCGGGCGAATTGCCGGCCGACCCGCAAGTTGCACTGACGGAGCGTCAGGACATCCGTTTCGTCCGATTTCGCCCGCCGACCACCGAGGAAAACAACGCAGATGGTGAAACAAGCACAACGCTTCCCCATATCCGACTGGACCATGCGTTGCAATTTCTACTCGCCGACCGACTGAGATGAGTTCCGGCCCAAATCGCCCCGGTCCCCGGGCATTCGATCCCGACGACGCCGATGTCGTCGTCGAAGAGTTGCCCGAAGCGCCCGAGGTGCAACAGGCAGACTTTGGCCAGAGTGGCGAACACAGTGCGCGCATTCAGCGGGTCGCAAAGTTTCGCCGCGGCTTTGGCTGGGGGGCACTTTTTCTCTCCGCCGTTGGTGCGCTGCTGGTCATGGCAATGGGGCTTTGGGCCAGCAATTTCGTCGCCGAACTCATGGCGCAAGAAGGTTGGCTAGGTTGGATCGCCTTTGGCGTCCTAGCGGTGGCCGGTCTGGCGGCGTTCATGCTGGCGGCGCGCGAAGTCTACGGCCTATTGCAATTGCGCCGGGTTGGCCAACTGAGAGCCGAGGCGGAAGCGGCTCTAGCTCAAGGTGACGAGCGCCAGGCGCGCAGAGTCGTCCGCCAGCTCGGCCGGCTCTATGGAAACCGGGCCGACACCAGATGGGCGCTCGGTCAAATCCGCCAGCACGCCAAGGGCGTGCTAACAGCCCAGGAACTGATGACACTCGCCGACCGCGAGATTGGAGCGGCGCTCGATCCGCAAGCGCGCGCGCTCGTTGCCCAATCGGCGCGCCGGGTCTCGGTTCTGACGGCACTCAGCCCGGGTGCCGTGCTCGATATGATCTTCGTTGCCGCGCAAACGCTTGGGATGATGCGTCGACTCGCATTGCTCTATGGCGGTCGACCTGGATTTTTCGGGCTTCTGCGGCTCGCTAGGCGGGTCATCGGCCATATTATCATCACCGGTGGCATCGCGTTTACGCTGGACTTGGCCCAGGATATCTTGGGCAAACGAATCGCCGGCATGGTCGCCGGCCGCCTCGGCGAGGGCTTTTTCAACGGCGCCTTGACGGCACGCCTCGGACTAGCGGCAATCGAGGTTTGCCGGCCGTTGCCGTTTATCGAGGCAAAGCCGCCAAACCTGCGGGGCATCGTCAGGGATCTGGTCTCGCCAAGCAAACCCGTTGGGCCTGCAGCATCAGATGACGCCGAGCGCAAAGCCTGACCTGGCGTTGCGGTTTGTTCAGCCACAATTGATCACGAACTGCTAAGCTGTAGAGATGTTTGGAGCCGAGGAATGGAAAACCGCTACCACCATGTCCAACGAGCACGTCTCATTCCTCTTGTTCTCGTCGGCGTCGCCGTGCTGACGTCACTGGCGGCCGGCCTCACTGGGTACTACGCACTGCTTTTGCTGGCACTTCTGTTCGTCGCCATTGCCTGGATCTTTTCCTCGCTTACAGTCGAGATCGGCGATGGCGAGCTGGCCTGGCATTTCGGGCCGGGGCTCTGGCGCTATCGGCTCGCGCTGGATCGAGTGGAAAGTGCAACCCCGGTGCGCAATGCCTGGTGGTACGGCCTGGGCATCAAGATCACACCGCATGGCTGGCTCTTCAACGTCGATGGTCTGGAAGCCGTCGAAGTTTTGGACAAGGCAGGGCGCAAGCGCCGCATCGGGACCGATGAGCCTGAGGCCCTTGCTACGACGATCATGGCGGCTAAAAAGTACAGCTAACATCCCAGTTCCCCAATCCAGCACCCCCAATCAGACTTTGTAGATCGGGGTATATCGGTCCTGTCGTCTGAAATCCCACAAGGTTTTGCCTGGCTCGGGGCGGAAGGTGTCATCGAGCACACTCAGTTCTGACATGCGATCGAGGCGAAACGTGCGGAAATCCTCTCGCAACTCACACCAACTCGCCATCGTCCAGACCGGCCCGAAAAAGGCGATCAAAAGCGGCCGTACGGTGCGGTGGGTGGCGATACCGTCTTCATTGCAGTAGGCAAAGGAGACCTTCTGGTTGGCTCGCACCGCCCGGCGCAGCGCGGCAACATCCACCTCGACCGGTTCGGCGTAGTGGCGGTCCGGTGCAACCAACGCCGTCACGTTCATGTACTGACGCAGGCGATCGGGCAGTACCGCCTCGACCTTGGCGAGCACGTCGCTCGCCGCCTCGCCCAACTCTTCATCGCCCCAGGATTCGACAATGCGTGCACCGAGCACCAGCGCCTCGACCTCGGTCTCGGTGAACATGAGGGGTGGCAAATCAAATCCACCCTTCAGCACATAGCCGACGCCTGCCTCGCCTTCGATTGGCACACCGCTCGCCATCAGATCGCGAATGTCGCGATAGATGGTCCGCTCCGAGACCTCGAGGCGGTCGGCCAGGTCACGCGCGCGCACCAGTTTGTCGCGGCGCATATGCTGAATAATCTCGAAGAGACGGTCGGCCCGGCGCATTTCTTCCTCCGAACTTGAGACTACACCAACACTCCTGACATCATGCTGTCAGTAGCGTCAATTCCTCCTGACATGATGCTGTCAGTTGCAGGGGACTAAGTTCACCTCATGGGACCTTACTACGACACAGCAAGTTATCTGGTTCTCGGCCTCGATCCTTCGGCCCAGGACCATAAGCAGCGCGATACGGTTCAAAAGGCATCCGCCCGGGATTCCGCACCGCGCCTTGGCATTCTCGCGCGTTTGATAGGAAGAAGCGACAATGACAGAGCCTTTGATGAGCGACGGTTTCGAGACCAGAGCCATACGCATGGAACCGCTATGGCAGGTCGCCTTTCAGGCACCTGAGGAAGACGTCGATCGGATTTTTGATAAAGTCACGGAGTTCGCCCCCCTCAATCACGGCAAGACGGACCGCACGGCCTTTCGAACAGCCTGTGGGATCGAATTCTACCGCCCGCGCGAAGGCACACCCACCGGCGCCGAGGATGAGCTCAGGAAACGCCCTGGCGTGGTTGAGGTGGCATTTTTTATCCCACGTGAGACAGAGATGCTCGATCAAGTGATTGAGGCGATCTACGAGGTGCACAGTTATTACGAGCCCGTCATATCCGTGCGGGAGGTTTTGCGCAGCACATGCAAAGGGCTCGACGATCGTGACAACCCGCATCGCTGGTGGAATACCACCGGGGATTGGAAGGCTAGCACCTCGGCCTCCTACCAAATCCAAAGGAGCTATGCGGGGATGTTGGTGACGGTGATTTTCAGGCGGCGGCTTGATTATCGTTTTTCACCTCGACACCGTTTGTGAATTTGACACCTTCGATGATCTTCGGCAACTGATTTTGGCCATCCAATTTTCGCC
>JAUVMS010000438.1 GCA_030600135.1 Hyphomicrobiales bacterium
TAAGCGAGCCGAGAACGCGTGCCCACGACCGCGTTGGGCCACGACCGGCCGTATCACGGCGTCCGGCGCTCAACATCCTCGGCAGTTCAGCGGTGGGCTTTTGGGGCCCGTGTGCACCGACGGTCCTTGGTCGGTGCTTGGGACCCGGCGCACCACCTATCGACTGCAAGAAGCGTCCTCCACAATCCAACGAACAAGTTCACCGAACGACAAACCAGCATGTGCGGCCAACTCCGGCACCAGCGACGTCGCCGTCATGCCGGGTTGCGTGTTCACCTCCAAGCAAATCAGCTCATTAGTACCGTCGCTTTGCTCATCGAACCGGAAGTCCGCCCGCGAAACGCCACGGCAACCGAGTGCCTGATGGGCCGCAAGTGTCAGTCTCTGGATGTAATGGTAAATATTCGGTGAAATTTGCGCTGGCAGGAGGTGTTTTGAACCGCCGTCGGCGTATTTCGCTTGGTAGTCGTAGAAGCGCAGATCCATCTGAGGGATTATTTCAGTGACGCCAAAGACTTGCTCGCCCATGACACTGCACGTGAGTTCGCGCCCCGGAACATAGCGCTCGACCATCATGTCGTCGTCCGGTGACCCTTTGTCGGCGACGAGGGCAGCAGGACTGGCGTTGGAACCTGCTTGAACGATGGAGACGCCGACACTGGAGCCCTCGGCGACGGGCTTGATCACATAGGGCGGCTCCATGGGGTGGCTCTGGGTGAATGCTCGCCGCACGATGACCTTGCTTTCGGCAACCGGGACGCCGGCCGATGCCATGACGATTTTGGCGCGCTCCTTGTGCATGGCGAGCGCCGAGGCCAGGACGCCCGAATGTGTATAGGGGATGGCCAAGGTCTCCAGCAGGCCCTGGACGCAGCCATCTTCGCCGAAGGTACCGTGCAGGGCGTTGAAGCACGCGTCCGGCTTGAGCTCGGCGAGGCGAGCGCCGACGTCACGATCAGCGTCGACGTAGGTGACGCGGTAGCCCTCGCGTTCGAGCGCTCCACCACAGGCTCGACCGGAATTGAGGGAGACTTCACGCTCGGCCGACCAGCCGCCCATCAGCATGGCAACATGCTGGAACTGCCTGCTCATGACGTTGCCTCGAGGGCGAGTGCCTCGCCGACGGGGCGACCGGGCCGCGGTGAACCGAGCCGCTTGATTTCCCAATCAAGCGTGACGTCAGAGCTTGCCTTGACGCGGGCGCGGACCGTTTCGCCAAGTGTTTCCAAGTCCTCGCCCGTGGCGCCATCGACGTTTATGAGAAAATTGCAGTGCTTTTCTGAAACCATGGCCCCGCCAACCCTGAGGCCACGACAGCCGGCGGCGTCAATCAACTTCCAGGCGCTCGTGCCTGGCGGGTTCTTGAATGTCGAGCCACCGGTGCGCTCCTTGGTGGGCTGGTGGGTTTCACGATACTCGGCCACCTCGTTCATCTCGGCCAGGATCGCGTCCTTGCTGCCAGCACACCCTTGGAATAGAGCCTCGGTGAAAATGAGGTCGCCGGGCGCGCTGCAGTGACGATAGCTGTAGCCCAAGTCGTTGAGCGACAGCGTCACGATCACGCCTTGGCGCGTCACGGCCCGAACCTCCACTAAAACATCCTTGGTTTCGGTGCCGTGGGCGCCGGCGTTCATTCTGAGCGCGCCACCAATGCCGCCGGGGATGCCGCGATAAAAGGCGAGTCCGGCTATGCCAGCATCGGCCGCAGCGCGGGCGGCCCTGACATCGGGAACCGCGGTTCCGACGCGAAGGCGATTGCCAGGCTCGGCGACAATCTGGCCGAATCCACGGCCGAGGCGTACGACGACGCCCGAAATACCGCCGTCGCGGACGAGCGAGTTGGAGGCGAGGCCGAGGATCATCACATCGACTTCGAGCGGTAACTGGCTCAGGAAATACGCCAAATCGGCCTCGTCCGCCGGCGTATAGAGCAACTCGGCAGGGCCACCGACGCGAAACCAAGTGAGATCGCCGAGCGGCGCGTTGGCCCTCAGCCTGCCCCGCAAGTCCTTCAGGCGACCCCCCAGGTCAGCGGCAAGGTCTTCGCCGTTCACGCCGCGCCCTCTGCTTGCAACCGCACGTCATTGAGTTCGTTGGGCAGTGAATGCGACCATTCGGTTATGGTGCCGGCGCCCAAACCAATGACCAAATCCCCCGGCCGGCAAAAGCGCGCAACGAGAGGCGTGAGTTCCAACTCGGACTTGATTGCGACGACCTCAAGCTTGCCAGTCTCCTTGATGCCCTTTGTGAGCGCGTAATGATCGATACCGTCAATTGGCTCTTCGCCAGCGGCATAGACCGGTGCGACGATGACCGCGTCGGCGTCCTTGAACGATGAGCAAAATTCGTCGAACAGGTCTCTGAGCCGCGAGTAGCGGTGGGGCTGGACGATGGCAATGACCCGGCCGGTTGCGACATTGCGCGCGGCCCGCAAGACCGCCTCGATCTCAACCGGATGATGGGCATAGTCGTCATAGAATTTGACGTCGTTCCAGGTGCCGGTTGGCGTAAACCGACGCTTGACGCCGCCAAAGCTTTGCAGGCCCTGGCGAACGATGTCGTCGCCAATGCCGATCTCGGCGGCGACCGCAATTGCGGCCAATGCGTTGAGTGCGTTGTAGTGGCCTGGAGACGGCAAAATCAAATCAGTCAGGAGGCGGTCTCCGCCCGCGACCCGATCGGTCAGCGCGGCGGAAAATCGGGTATTGGCGCCTTCCTGGCTGAGTTCGACCAAACGCAGGTCAGCATCTTCGGCGACCCCATATGTCAGAACGCGCCTGCGCTTTTCATGGCCAAGTTCTTGGAGCATCTGGCGGATGACGGGATGGTCGATACAGGCGACGGCACAGCCGTAAAACGGGATGTTTCGGAAAAAGGTCCTAAAAGCCAGGTTCATCGCTTCAACCGAGCCATAATAATCGAGGTGCTCGGGATCGATGTTGGTAACGACGCCGATCTGTGTCGGCAGGCTAATAAATGTTCCGTCCGATTCGTCAGCCTCGACCACCATCCATTCGCCGTGGCCATGGCGAGCATTGGTTCCCCAATCGTTGATGATGCCGCCACTCATGGCGGTGGGCTCAAGGCCCGCGACGTCGAACAGATGGGCGATGAGTGAGGTGGTCGTGGTTTTGCCATGGGTCCCGGTGACGGCGACCGTGGAGTGAAAGCGCATCAGCTCGGCAAGCATCTCGGCGCGGCGAATGACAGGGATGCCGTTCAAGCGCGCGGCGTCGAACTCCGGGTTGCCCGGCTTGACGGCCGAGGAAATGACAACGTATTGGGCGTCGCCGAGATTGGCGGCATCGTGACCGACGAAAACCTTTATACCGCGGGCGCGCAACCGCTTGACGTTGGCGCTTTCCTTCAGGTCGCTGCCTTGTACTTTGTAACCGAGTTCGACCAGGATCTCGGCAATGGCGCTCATGCCGATCCCGCCGATTCCCAAGATATGAAACGGCCCTATACCTGGGGGAATTCTCATCTAGTTGTTCTCCCTTTGCCCCAACCGAGTGTACAGGCCGCTCAGCCCCGGCCTGCAAGTTCTTCGATA
>JAUVMS010000263.1 GCA_030600135.1 Hyphomicrobiales bacterium
ACCAGCAGGTGTTGCGGTAGCGCGCTGGAAAACGCTTCTTGCCAGCAAGCTTGCTTTGGATGTCGTTGGCCACCACCTTGGCTTGACTGTTGGCGGAAAATCCCGACTTGGGCATCTTGGCGGCGATCGAAGCATCGCCGAGCACATACACATCGTTGACGAGTGCCGATTCAAAACTTGCCGGATCAATGGGGCACCAATCGCCCTTGGCGCATCCCGCCTGGTGGGCAATGATGCCTGCTTTTTGCGCCGGCACGATGTTGGCGACCGAGGCTTTGATGCGCTCGCCGCCTTTTGTCTCGACCTCCATCGTGTTCGCGTCGACGCGCACAACTCGGTTCTCATCGATGTCGTTGGTCAGTTTGACTTCGATGATGCCGTCGTAGTGCGCCTGCCAGGCCTCCTCGAACAGTGGCTGTTTCGAAAACTTCCTTTTGGGATCGAGAATTATCAATTTCGATGCCGGTTTGTGATACTTGAGATAGTGGGCGATCATCGAAGCACGCTCGTAGGGGCCAGGCGGGCAGCGAAAGGGGTTCGGTGGTGGGGCGAGCACCACTGTGCCACCATCCTTCATGTCGACCAACTGCCGGCGCAAGAGCTGTGTTTGCGCGCCAGCTTGCCAAGCATGGGGCATAACCAATGCGGCGTCAGGTGAATAACCTTCAATGGTATCGTACTTGAGATCAATGCCGGGCGAGAGCACGAGCTTGTCGTAGTTCAGTTCGTCGCCACCCTTGAGAGTGACGCTGCGCTTTTGCGTGTCGACGTCGCTCGCCAAGTCATGGACCACTTTGACACCAAGTTTTTCCAAGCCGGTGTACTCGTGAGTGATGGATTGAAATGAACGGAAACCACCGAGATAGAGATTGGAGAAAAAGCACGTGGTGTATTTCGGCTGCACCTCGATGAGCGTGACATCAAGCTCGGGTGCGCCCTTCTTGACGTGATGGGCCACGGTGGCACCGCCGGCACCACCGCCAACAATAACAACACGCTTATTGCCTTGCGCATAAGCAAAAGTGCCAACACTTGTCGACGCGGCCGCTGCCGCCCCTGCTAACTTTGTGAACTCTCGACGATTCATCTTTGTCATGGCTGACCTCCCCACTCTGCTACACTATTATTTTGGCCCAGAATCGGCGCGAGGTCGATGCGACATGCAAACAAACGAGCACAGAACTCGTTGCCCGAGCGTTCAAAAGCAGGTGAGCGCCAGCACTGCCATCAGCCTGGTGCAAGCAGTTGAACGGTGTCGGCCGGTTCGAGCCTAAATCCGGCCTTGGCCAGAATGTCACCGAGCATTTCCCAAAAAAAGTCCTCTCCGGGATAGCCGGTTATGCGACCAAGTTCGTTGCTTCCTCGCACGACGACAAACGTCGGCGTGTAGACAACGCCGTTTAGGCTGGCAAAGGGACCGGTACCGCGGAGGAAACGGCGTAGCGGCGCAAACCGACCCTCGGGCGACTTTGCGTAGACCAAACCGACCTCCGCATCCCAAAGCGCGCAAAATTCACAGCCAGGTTCATCAAACATGACAAGAAAGATCGCAGGCTCAGCGCCGGTAAGCCCTGGCTTTGAGGCGCCCGAGACCGCCCAAAGCCCAGCGGCCAGGAACACCGCGAACGTTTGCCTCGGCCACGTCAACCCCTTGAACCGCGTGGCGATGGCCATGCTTTGGATAACGCGTCGCGGCGACGAAATGGGCCATGGACTATTTGCATCAATGTATTCTGATATGATAAAGTAAGTTGCGCAACCATTGAACGCCAAGACTGGAGGACATAGGTTCAAACTGAGGGTTGGACGATGGTTTCGCAGTCAATTGTAGCGGCGATGGGGAGCCGGGATGACTTCATTCTGAATCACCCATCGCATTGGCCTCGTCCGACCGGTTGCAAATGATGCTCGGTCGACGACTGGCACGCCAAGTTCTACAAGTGGACAATCAGCCGGAATAAACCGGTCGAAAGAGGAAACGATGACGGAAAGACTCCAGCTCACAGTGATCGACCGTCGCGATCTCGTGCTCGGCACGGGGGCGGTGGCCGCGCTTGCCGCCATTTTGCCTTTGAGCACTATCGCAATGGCCGAGGAAAAGGTCACATGGAAGGACGCAATGAAGGCTGTCGTTGGCGATTCCAAGCCTGCCGAGGGCAAAGTCTCGCTCGATCTTCCCGAGATCGCTGAAAATGGAAACACGGTGCCCTTTACGGTGACCGTCGACAGTCCCATGACTGGTGGCGATTACGTGAAGTCGGTGCACGTCTATGCAACCGGCAATCCAAGGCCGGACGTGGTGAGCTTCTTTTTCTCACCACAATCAGGCAAGGCCGAAGCGACGACGCGCATGCGGCTTGCCCAAACGCAAGACGTAGTGGCAGTCGCGGAAATGAGCGACGGCAAATTCTATATGGGTAAACGGACCGTAAAGGTCACGATCGGCGGCTGCGGCGGATAAGCGGCGGGAGGAACAGAAAATGGCTAAGCCACGCGTCAAAATTCCCAAGTCGGCCAAGGTCGGCGATGTCGTGCAGATCAAAACCTTGATCACGCACAAGATGGAAACGGGCTTGAGAAAAGACAAAAAGACGGGCGAGATTATCCCTCGGCAAATCATCAATTCCTTCGCCGCGAAATATAACGGCAAGGAAGTGTTTCGCACGAAGATGCACCCTGCAATCTCGGCCAACCCATACATATCGTTCTTCATGAAGGTGCCGGGACCGGGTGAGTTCGAATTCATTTGGGTCGACGACACCGGCAAGAGTTGGAGCACGAAGAAGAAGCTTGCCGTGAGTTGAACGCTCAAGTGTGATGTTCGAGGCGACAGGGGCCCGGCGATTTCGCCGGGCTTTTCTTTACGACGGAAGTCAACGGACGTTTGGCGAACTACTTCGCCAACTCTTTGAGCCCGAGACGGATGAGGTCTTCGGTTGTCACCTCGCCATCGGCTGCTTTTGCGGCACGAGCGACAGCGGTGCTTGCCTGGGCTGGGGCATAACCGAGATTGACGAGCGCAGAAATCGCGTCACCCGCCACGGCGCCTTGGGGTGCCTCGGGCACGCCCCCTCCGCTGCCCCCTGGTAGGGAAATACCAACCGCAGTCAGTGCCGGGGCCTTGTCACGTAGCTCGGTGACGATGCGTCCCGCCACCTTGGGACCAACACCTTGGGCGCGGGCCACCATGGCCTTATCCTGAAGGGCGATGGCATTGGCGAGATCGCCCACGGTCAGGGTGCCGAGAATGGCGAGCGCCGACTTCGCACCCACGCCCTGTACGGACTGCAGCAGACGAAACCACTGGCGCTCGCCTTCGTTGGCAAAGCCGAACAGCCGTATCTGATCCTCGCGGACGAAAGTCTCGATCGCCAGCGTGGCCTCTTCGCCCGGTCTAAGCGAGGCGAGCAGTCGCGACGGGCAACTCACCTCGTAACCAACGCCGCCGACATCGAGGATGATCCAATCATCGCCGACGGAATCGATCTTGCCGCGCAATCTGCCGATCATGCCCGAACGCTCCTTGCCGCGTCGAGGCGCGAGGCGAGCGCTTTGGCGCCACGGTGATTGGCATGGCAAATGGCAATGGCGAGGGCATCTGCCTCGTCGTCGGTCTCAGGCTTGGCACGCGGCAACAGGATATTCAGCATGGCGCGAATCTGCCCCTTCTCGGCGTGCCCCGTGCCGGTCACGGTCTTCTTGATCAGGTTGGGGGCATACTCGGCAACATATATGCCTTCGATTGCTGGCACGAGGAGGGCGATGCCCCGGGCCTGGCCGAGTTTCAGGGTGGCGCGTGCATCGCGATTGACGAATGTCTCCTCAACGGCGGCCTCGCGCGGGCGGTGCATGCGCACGACCTCGAGCAGTCCGTCGTGGATATGGAGTAGCCGGATTGCGAGTTCGTCTTCAGTGGTCGAGCGCAACAGGCCGCTGGCGATGTACCTGAGCCGGACCCCATCCGATTCGATGATGCCCCACCCGGTGCGGCGCAACCCCGGATCGATCCCGATGATTTTGACAGTTGCCGACAAGCGCCCCGCCCCCTTTGGTCGCTCCACATGGCCTGTTGTCGCAGATTCGGGGGAAAATCAGAACAGAAAACGAACATGGCAGCGCTGCGAAGCAGCACGCCGTTTTTATATTTGCGTTCAGGGCCTTCGGCCCTTGGCGCCACGCAGGCTGCGCGCCTCAATGGCGCTAGTCGTCGCTAGCGCTCCTCCGCCAATTCGGCGCCGTCGTGCTCTGGTTCCGAGCGAAGCGAGGCAAGGCCGACTGGCCGCCGCCGGCTAGCGCCGCCCATGCGGAGGCCGGCCCGGAGGGCAACAGCCGTGAGCTGCAAACAAACCAGCGTAGCGAGGCAAGGCCGACCGGCCGTCGCGGCTTAGCCGCGCGCTCGCGCAGGCCCGAGCGCAGCGAGGAATAGCCGTGAGCGGCATCGAAACTCCGCAGCGTTGCTTGGCTTGAGGTTGGCTCACCCGGCGGCGAGGCGTTCCATCAACTCGTCGTCGACTTCGAAGTTCGAATAAACGCTTTGCACGTCGTCATCGTCCTCGAGGGCGGCGATCAACTTGATGAATGTGCCAGCCTTGTCTTCATCGAGCGGGGTTGCCGTCTGCGGCTTCCACGACGGATTGACGGACTGGGCAGGGCCAAGCGCCGCCTCAAGCGTTTTCGAGACGTCACCCAAATCCTCGAATGCGCAGATGATCGTGTGGCCGTCCTCGTCGGAAATGACGTCTTCCGCGCCAGCATCGATTGCCGCCTCGAGAACGCCATCTGCGCCGCCCGCATCGGTGGGATAGATAATCTCGCCAACGCGCTCGAACATGAAGGCGACCGCGCCGCTTTCGCCAAGATTGCCACCATTTTTGGCGAACGTGGCGCGGACCGAACTCGCCGTGCGATTGCGATTGTCGGTCAAGGTCTCAACGATGATGGCAACGCCGCCCGGGCCATAGCCCTCGTAGCGGACTTCATCGTAGTTTTCGGTATCACCGCCTTGGCCCTTCTTGACGGCCCGCTCGATGTTGTCCTTGGGCATCGACTGGCTGCGCGCGTTCTGCATCGCCAAGCGCAGTCTTGGGTTGGCGTCCGGATCGGGACCTCCAAGCTTGGCGGCGATGGTGATCTCCTTGGCGAGCTTGGAGAAGACTTTTGAACGTTTTTTGTCCTGGGCACCCTTGCGGTGCATGATGTTCTTGAATTTTGAATGGCCTGCCATTTTCCGTCTCTCGGGCTCTCTTTCATCCGCTTACGTTGCGCAACAGCAACACTTTGTCGCCAGTTCGATTCACCACCAATTATACGGGCGAGCGCGAGCTAAATCCACGCTCTTGGACCGGCTCATCACGTCTCGAGCAGGCAAAACCGCGCCTGGCACACATTGGCCAGTGGGCGTTAACCTTTCGTTAACGAATCCAACTCAGACTCCACATCAGCCGCCACTGCTGCCCAAGGCGGCAAACCAGAACAGCCGAGTATGCCTGTTCTGCCACACGGGTGAAGACTCAAATGTCTTCATCAGAACCAACTACCTCTCTTTCTCACTCGACCCAAATTAGCGGCTCGGTGGTCCAAAAAGACCCAACGACCCCCAAATGGTTTGTGAGTAGGGCAATGCCGGTGGCATCGT
>JAUVMS010000120.1 GCA_030600135.1 Hyphomicrobiales bacterium
CCCTATGTCGAGGGTGTGACCATGGCCGAGGCCACCAACGAGCTCTCGTTCATGGTGACGGGCGCTTACGGCAAGCCGCTCGCCAAGCAATTCGGTGCGCCAATCCGACTGCACCTGCCATGGAAGTACGGCTTCAAGTCCGTCAAGTCCGTGGTGCGGGTGAGTTTTGTGGCGGAACGACCGAAGAGCTTTTGGGAGGTCGTCCAGGCAAGTGAGTACGGTTTTTGGGCCAACGTTAACCCCAAGGTGCCACACCCGAGATGGAGTCAGGCATCAGAGCGCGTGCTCGGCACCAGCAAACGCATTCCGACCAAAATATACAATGGCTACGGGCCGTGGGTCGCCGACCTCTACAAGGACGTCAAGGGCGAGCGGCTGTTCATGTAGTCTACACTCGCGTGTTCGCCACGCCGCTAACCGACCCGCGATCAATCTCACTTCGCCGGCGTCACCAACGGTGGTGCTCAACAAAAAAAGCCAGGCTCAACCGCATTGAGTTGAACCTGGCCAGTGGTTCAGCGCGCCTGTGTGGGGCAGGCGCAGGAGGCAAACCGAATTATGCCTCACGAAGGCATCACAGGGAGGGTAACCGCCTTCATCTAGGTGCATTATGAGAACTAATACGGAGTATCAGCAAGCGGGCAGACCGCATGTCAGCTATGCAGTTTTGTCAGGGCTGACAGCCCATTCCAGCCGGTTATCACGCTCCTCAGAACTTCCATAGGCGTGATTTCGCGACCAAAAAATCTCGAAAAACATTGATTCTTTTCGAGTTCCTCATCTCTTCTGCATAGACGAAATAGCTATGAAATTCTGGTACAGCTTCGTCTTGCAAGACTTGCACAAGCTCTGAGTCCTCATTGACCAGATAATCTGGGATCACGGCGATACCGACACCTTGGCGCACCGCCTGCTTGAGGCCGTAGACGTTGTTGATGCTCAGAACCGGGCGACGGCGATTGCGCCCCTCCCGACCCACGGTTTCCAGCCAATTGATTTGCCTCACGGGTGGCTGAACATTGCCGCCGTAGGTCATGATGCGATGTTCGTCCAACTCGCTGACGCTGCTTGGGCTACCGAACCGCTTGATGTAGCTGAGCGACGCGTAGGCATGCAGGTGCACAGTGAACAACGGCCGGCGAATGAGGTCGTTTTGGATTGGCTCGCGTAACCAGATGCCGACATCGGCCTCGCGCATCGCGAGATCAAGCTCTTCGTCACTCAAGATCATTTGCAGGTGGATGTCCGGGTAGAGCTCGATAAATTCGCCGATGCGGGGGGTGAGCCAAGCCGAACCTAGGCCGACCGGCGTGGTGACGCGCAGTTCGCCCGACGGTTTTGCCTTGGTATCGGCGAGCAAGGTCTCTGTCGTCTGCAGCTTGTTGAAGACGTCATGCGCCGTTCGGTAGAGGAGTTCGCCCTGCTCGGTCAGAACCAGGCCCCGGGCGTGACGGTGAAAGAGCGCGACGCTGAGTTCCTTTTCAAGGGCGCTCACCTGACGGCTGACGGCCGACTGGCTCATGGACAAGGTGTCGCCCGCATGGGTGAAGCTGCCAGCTTCGGCGGCCGCGTGGAAGATTCTGAGTTTGTCCCAATCCATTGCAACTATTCTTTCATTTGAGCGCGGACGTGTCATGACGCTGCCGCCTCTCAAAACGAGATCTATCGAGTATTTTGTCCGGATACGACTCGAAACACACCCGGCCCCGCCAGAGGCCAGGCAACGATTTATTCGGCAGCCTCGGAATGGGCTGCAAGCTCGGTCAAATAGCGCTCCGCTTCGAGCGCCGCTATGCAGCCCATGCCGGCCGCCGTAACCGCCTGGCGATAAATCTCATCAGTGACGTCGCCCGCAGCATAGACACCCGGAACGCTCGTTGCGGTCGAATCCGGCGCGGTGACGATGTAGCCGGCGCCGCGCATCTCCATCTTGTCGGTGAACAACTCGGTCGCCGGGGAGTGGCCGATGGCAATGAAAACGCCATCGACGTCACGGGCGACGATATCGCCAGACTTGACGTTTTTCAGCCGCACACCGGTTACCCCTCTCGGCTCTTCGGTACCGAGAACCTCCTCGAGCACCGTGTCCCAGATGATCTCGACCTTCTCGTTCTTGAACAGGCGGTCCTGAAGGATCTTCTCGGATCGAAGTTCGTCGCGACGGTGAACCAGCGTCACCTTCGATGCAAAGTTGGTGAGGAACAGCGCTTCTTCGACCGCAGTGTTACCGCCGCCAACGACCATCACTTCCTTGTTGCGGTAAAAGAAGCCATCGCAGGTTGCACAGGCGGAAACGCCGAACCCTTGGAAATGCGCCTCGGACGGCATTCCAAGCCACTTGGCCTGAGCACCGGTGGCGATAATGAGCGTGTCTGCCGAGTAGGTGTCACCAGAGTCGCCCTTCAGTTGGAAGGGACGCTGCTTGAGATCGACATCCGTAACGTGGTCGGCAATCAATTGGGTGCCGACATGGGCGGCTTGCGCCTCCATCTGCTCCATCAACCACGGGCCCTGAATGACGTCGGCAAAGCCCGGGTAGTTCTCGACGTCGGTGGTGATGGTCAACTGGCCGCCGGGCTGGATGCCCTTGATCATGACCGGGTCCAACATGGCGCGGGCGGCATAAATGGCAGCGGTGTAGCCAGCTGGGCCTGAGCCGACGATGAGGACCTTGGCGTGGGTATGGGTGGTCATTGCTCGTAGGCCTCGATTTGTTGGTGGCTCTAGGGAGCTGGCGGATTGAAGGCCGATTTACGGCGGTCAACGCCATATGGTCAATGATTCGAGCCCATGCAAGCGTTGCCGCGTTTGGTCCACAGAGGCGATCGAACTGTCCCTTGGGCGACGCGCACGGTGCTTTCTCAGGCGGCGGTCAATTTCTTAAAGCCGGCCGAGATCTTATGGCGAACGGCATGGAAGCCACGTTTGCCCTCCGAAATCATCCAATTCATCTGGATTGAGCGGCGCTCACCTTCAAACGGGCCATGGCCATGCCACGACTTGTCCGAGCGCTTGAAGATCAAGATGGTGCCGCCGTCGGGTGCCACTTCTTCGGAATATGACTCAAGGTCGGTGCCCGAGCGCAACATGCGAAGTTTGCCTGTTTCGTGAGGCCAATTCTCGTTCAAATAGAGCAGGACGGTGATGATCTTGTCTTTTGAATCGGTGTGGATTTTGCCGTCGGTGGCACGGCAATAGCCTCGTAGCGAATACATCTTCGGCTTGCCGGCAATATCGACACCGAACTTCTCTGCAATGGCATCCTCAAAGGCAGGACCGTCAAGCTCGTCGATCACCTCTTGCAATGCTTGCGACGTCTCGACGGTTTCAAGGGGATAGGAACCGCCCTTCAGCTTGGGATAGCTCTCAACCACAGCGCTCAGGCTGTCACGGTCGAGGAACCCTGGCACGATCGTGTACTCGAACGGATCCTTCCTGAGCTCGGCTGTCCGGAGCTTTGCAATGTTCAAATGTGGCATCGCCGTCCCCCATCAGTTGTATCGGCCTACAAACTGACCTCATCGCCTGGTTGGCGTCTACGATTTGCTGGACCCGTACATCGGCGGCATGGCCGTGCGCCCCAACCAGCGTTGCTCGACCTCGTGAGCAATCTCGCGGGCCGAATCCAGCGGCGCATAAGTCCAGGTCGCAATTTGACTACACGAGACGGGCAACGGCCTCGTTGCGCCATAGCGCCGCAGAGCTTCGTGGAAACGCTTGAATTTGGCGGAGCCGCCGGTGGGTTCAAAGACATAGACAGGTTGACCGGTGGCTGTCGCCTCGCCAACCATGTTGACTGAATCGGCGGTCACGACAAAAACGTCAGCGCTCGCGAGGAATTGCCCGTAAGGGTTGTCGCCACTGCCGTCCCAAAGCATCCTCGGCTTGCCATCGGTAGCCTGTGACACAGCCGCGAGCAGTGCTTCTGGCGTACGGCGCGACGGTGTGATCAGAAACGAGCCTGCATGGGGCGACATCGCCGAAAGGGACAGACGCAAGCGATCAATGTCTTCCCCACGAAATTCGTAAATCGAGTTTGGCCCTCCGAGGACAACAGCCACCCGCGGCGGGGGCAAATCCAAGATGTCCCCAGACGCCGCCCGCAATTGGACCAAGCGCTCAGGCGAAAAGCTGTGGGCCGCGGTGAGCGTGGTGATGACATTTGCACCACGGCGTTTGTCATGCTCGGGCACCCAGATCAGGTCGGCGATGGCGGGGCTGGTCTTGGGGTCCTGCAGGACGACGCGATAAGTCTTCGCACCCGCGCGTCGACCTACGGCCCGAATGTAGGGGATGGAGAGGCGGCCGGTGGCCAGAGCGACCTCGGGCCATGGCGGGGCGAATGGGGTGCCGGGCTGGCCAAATCGTTCGCGTGGCGCGACCGGTGCCCAAGGCGCGAGCGCGCGCCAGAGCCCGCATGGCGCAACGTGCTTGATTTCGTAGTCGAGGCCGAGCGCATCTGCGACGCCGCGGACCTGCACGTCCATGCCGATCTTACCATCTGTGATGAGCCAGGCACTGCGGCCCTTGAGCGGCTGCGTCCGGTCCGAATTGCGCATCATCATTACCTATACGAAATAATCATGCTGATTTCTGCACTTCAACTTGCCGAATGAATGCTAGGCGAGCAATATTGTTTCATTAGGGGTAGCTTGATGCGGTACCGAGGCTCGCACGCGGTTCTGCATTAGAGCGATCGGCACGCGCTGCCGATCGCTTCGAACCAAGGTGTTTTAGCCGTCATGAAGGTGAAGCCAGACGGGACCGATTGGCGCATTCTGCGCGAACTACAACGAAGCGGACGCATCACCAATGTGGAACTCGCCCGCAGGGCGGGCATCTCGGCACCACCTTGTTTGCGACGCGTGCGTGCGCTTGAAGAGGCCGGCGTCATCGAAGGTTATTACGCGCTGCTCGATTGCCGCCGCCTCGGCTACGAGTTGACGGCATTCGCCATGGTCGGCTTGCACCGTCAAGCCGAAAGCGATCTCATCGCCTTCGAGGCGCAGGTTTGCGATTGGCCGTTGGTGAGGGAGTGCTACATGCTCTCGGGCGAGATCGATTTCATCTTGCAGTGTGTTGCGCCGGACCTGGCAACATTCCAAGATTTTGTTATCCACGATCTGACGGCGACACCCAATGTCGACAGCGTAAAAACCTCGCTGACAATTCGGCGCTCAAAGTTCGAGCCCGGCGTGCCGATCGGCGCTGCTTGACGTTTGCCGAACAGCCGCGTCTCGCCGTTTCGCAGCGCGCGACGCGCATTGACTTGCCACCTATGCTTTGTGTCGCCCAGCCGGCGCACCACCGCCTATGGCGTTGAAGTCTCATTTAGAATTTGGGGTTAGTAATTGGTTCTCAGGAGTTCCGAGAGCCCTATCCCGCTGCCGTCAATAATACGGAAGGTTAAAGTTTATGTCCGAGTTGAGCGTATCGATCGAAGCGCATATGAAGAAAAAAGCGTATTCTCCTCCTGTCGGCACCTTATTTCAACGGGCCGCCGCCCAAACCGGGCGGAAACCATTCGAATTGTTTCGTGAATTCTTCAAGCTCTATCGAAGCGCAGGCAAGCTGACGATAAACGAATACTTTTTGTACCGGCTCTATGACGATGAGCTTTACAGCCCCGAAGAGAAAGGCCGCTTCCTGTCGGAAAGCATCCATTGGCCCATGACCAACTCATGCTCCGACGTGACTTGGAGGGGGGCGACCGAGGACAAGTGGCTGGCCTACAGGATCTTGGAGAACGCGGGATACATTGTTCCCAAAACCCAGGCCGTCGTGGATTCCAGAATCCGCGTGTTTGGTGACAGTCTGAAAGTCGATACTGTTTCGGAACTCAAGACGTTTCTTAGCGAAAAAGCGCGCTATCCAATTTTCGCCAAGCCAAACCGGGCCATGTGCAGCTTCGGCGCCTTCATGATCGACAAGTTCGAGGATGGCAAAGCGCTAATTGACCACGAACATTGGATCGGTGTGGAAGAGCTGCGGGACAAGATCATCGGCGATAAACCCTATTTGCTTCAGGACTGCGCCACCAACCACCCCGAGATCGCCGCCTTCAGTTCCGGCCTGGCGACGGTTCGGACCGTCAATATGGTTTCTGCAAAGAGAGTCATTACGCCGTTTACGGTGATGAAGATCCCCACGGGAACAAACATTGCAGACAACTATTGGCGCTCTGGCAATTTGATCGCCGACATTGATCCCAAGAGCGGCGAAATCCGGCGTGTGGTGAGCGGCAAGGGCCCCGATATCAAGGAGCACACCCACTCCCCCGATACCGGTGAGGAGTTGGTCGGAAAGCAGATGCCGGGATGGGCCGAACTCCTGCATGTGAATGAATCCTGCGCCCGCCACTTTGCGCCTGTTCGCTACCAATCACTGGATATCGCGCTAACCGCAGACGGGCCGATGGTCGTTGAAATCAACAGCGGCGGTGCGTTCGATCTGCCGCAACTGGCGAGCGGCAAAGGCATGTTGACGGACGAAGTCATGGGCTTTTTCGAAGAATGTGGCTGGGCGTTCAAAAAGCGACGCTTTGGCGAACGCACCAAGCGGGACCAGCGGCCGCTGGAACCGGAATTGAGCGGCGCGTAACTGGCTCGAATGGGCAAATTCGATAACCGAAGGTGGAACTTGCGCGGTTGGGTCATTCGACCGCGCCAGCAGTGCTCATATCCACATTCGAATATTGGTGTGCGAAATTTGTGAATTCAGACGTGGTCACCCCATGCCATTCACAAATCGTTCACCATGATTTCAATCAGTTGTCGGCATCAACAATTCCTCAGCCTTCGTAGCACAATCTCACCTTGTCTCGATCTTGCGATCAAGATCACACGCGCTGCCAAAAGGCCCTGCAAAAAACCTTGTCAATCAACGGCCTTGCGGTATTGCGACAGTCGGGAGCAGGGCATGTTTTTGGACGAATTCGAAGCCATCCTCATGGCGACGGCGATCCTGTTGTCGGCCATGTGTGCGAACAACGATGGACGTCTGGCTGGAGCCAACTTGCTCGAGGTCAAACCGATCGTTTGGAACGTCGGTGCAGCGGCCTTGTTCGAATAGTTTGAACGCGCCCCTCCGGCGATCAGCGTCATAGTCTGACGATGCTAAAGTTGATGCGGCGCAATTAACACGCTGGCAAGGTCATATTCACGTATCTCCAAGAATTGAGAAGACCATTAAGAGCTTCTGGCCTATGTTTGGGGTCGATTGATCTTACCGGGTAGGTCCATGATGAAAACTGGTTTCGTGCTCTCATCTCTGTTTGCTGCCGCGTTGGCTCTGGCGCTCACAGGGCCGGCGGATGCTGGCGGCTTCAAGCGCAGCCGTGGCGGGGCTTCGCAGCATCCACAATCCGATTATTATCGTGGTGGGTCGCAGGTTCGTGGATACCGCCGACGAGGTGGCGGGTACTCCTACAACTACATCGACGGAATTACGGATTATCGTGACGATTCCGTCTTCCTCGATCCCGACCTCGCCCAGGGGCAGGATTGCTGCGGTCCATTCGATTCCGGATTCTTCTTTGATTCAGATGTCTCGCCGCTGAACAACGCACCTTATCCCAACTAATCGCAGCGGCGGTTGTATCTGCCCATACGATTGGTGATAAAGGCTCGGTACTGCACCGGGCCTTTCGTCGTTGCATTGGCGCCCCACGAAATCTCGGACTGCACAACCGTTGTTAACAGGCCAACGTCAATTGTGCGGCATGTTCGCAACACAAGTCGGCCACCATCTCCTTGCCTATCAAACTTAGCTAGGCAGACGCATCTTCGTTGGGCATTATCCGCTCGATCTTCAGGTCGATCTAGTGAGGTTGGCTATGCTTCGTGCTACTTGCATGGTTTTTGTCTTGGCTTTGTTTGCCGCAATGATTGTTGCGCCGGCGCCAGCGGCCGCCAAGAAGTGCGAAACGCTCGGCTTTACAGTCAATGACTACGGCAAAAAAGGGCCGATACGTGATGCCAAGGCGCTGCTCGACAAGTACATTGTCGACTGGGCGGCCGAAAATGGCGTCAAAAAGTATAAAGTCGGCAAGAAATCGGTAAGTTGCTACCTGTTTCTTGATTTCTATTTCTTCGACGAACACACATGTACAGCGGAAGCGCCTGTCTGCTTCTAGTCTCAGCAGTTTGCGCTGCGCACGTGTCTCCTCGCCGTGCGCGGCGATTCTGGCTGAGCGGTGAATGGATTCCATTTCATCATCTGATGAGCTTGATGCGAGCGGTTGTTTGGCGCCATCCACGGCTGAAAATGCTTGCGCACTGAGTTTCAGGTTGCGCGGCGAGCGATGCGCGGCAACATTGTGGCTTCCTCATCCACCACGCTGCATCGGTACATGACTCGATGCAGCAAATCCGAATTGGGCGGATCAGGTTTTGCAGTGGTTCGGCATCCGTTGCCAGCGAACGTGTCGACCTTGCTACGCCCAAGCCCTCACCAAGGAGGCCCAAGTGTTGATCCTTCGCTCGTCGCCCGCTTCGCCGTTCGGGCGCAAAGTCAAAATCGCCGCCAAGATTACCGGCACCTA
>JAUVMS010000249.1 GCA_030600135.1 Hyphomicrobiales bacterium
ATTTGAACCGGGCGCTGGCGCTTTCCGCTTGGCTGGGCGACGCGACCTACCACCGCCGGCGCTGGCTCGATCTGAACGAACACTACGGGTAGGGCGTTATGATTGACTGGAACGCTTTGAGTGACGAGGACTTCCGCGCCGAGGCTCGGACTTTCTTCGAGGGCGAATATCCCGCCAACTTGAAGTTTTTGCCGCACAGACCCCTGTGGGCGGAAATCAGGGATTGGCACAAAAAACTCCATGCGCGCGGATGGGTGGCGCCGGCTTGGCCCGCTGAGCATGATGGCATGGGTCTTTCGGCGTCGAAGCTTTTGATCTTCTACGAGGAGCAACAACGCTCGGGTGTGACGCGCGGCCGCGATATGGGCGTGCAAATGGTCGGGCCGTTGATCATCAAATTTGGCACGGAGGAGCAAAAAGCCTATTGGCTGCCACGCATTCTCAGCTGCGAGGACATCTGGTGCCAAGGTTATTCGGAACCCAATGCCGGTTCCGACCTCGCCGGATTGCGCACCTCCGCAGTTATCGACGGCAACGATTTCGTCATCAACGGCCAGAAGATCTGGACTACGATGGCGCACGATGCCACGCATATGTTCATGTTGGTGCGCACCGACCCGAACGCTCCAAAGAGGCAGGAGGGGATTAGCTTCGTCTTGTTGGATATGGATCAGCCGGGCGTCACCGTCCGCCCCATCCGCACGCTCGCCGGCGAGGATGAATTCTGTGAGGTTTTCTTTGACGATGCCCGCACGCCGAGAACCAACCTTGTTGGCGAACTCAACAAAGGTTGGACCATGGCCAAGGCGCTCCTCAGCTTTGAGAGAATATTTATTGGCAGCCCCAGCCTCGCCCAAAATGCTCTGGTCCAGCTCGAAACTCTGGCGCGCGGGCGGGGTTGCTTCGCCGATCCTCACTTCAGAGACCGCTTTGCGCAACTGGCCCTCGATGTCGAGGACCACGCAGCACTCTATGCACGCTTTGCCGATCAAGTAAAACGGGGCGAAACGCTTGGTCCCGATGTCTCGATGTTGAAGATCTGGGTGACGGAGACGTTTCAGCGGATCAGTGAGTTGATGATCGAGGCCGCGGGACCCGACGGCGCCGCGCTCGGACCGCTCCAGGTCGGCAATTATTCAGTTGATGTGTTGGCCAGTTTTTACAAGGCACGACCGACGACGATTTACGGCGGTTCCAACGAAATTCAGCGCAACATTCTATCGAAAACGGTGCTCGGCCTTCCCAGCTGAGCCCGTACCAAACACCAGGCAAGGGATACTCTCATGACCGACCGCTACGCGCCTTACACCAAACTCGAGATTGACTACCCGGCCGAGCGCGTGTTGCGCATCACCTTCAATCGGCCGGAAACCTACAATTCGGTCGATGCCGAAACGCACACGCAAATCACCGACATCTGGCGAGACATCGACCGTGATCCTGACATCAACGTGGTGATCGTGACCGGTGCCGGAAAAGCCTTCTCGGCCGGTGGCGACTTCGACTTCATAGAGGAGATGACGAACGACTACGACAAGTTGATGAGCACGTGGAAGGAGGCTAAGGACCTCGTCTACAACATCATCAATTGCAACAAGCCAATAGTTTCCGCCATCAACGGTCCAGCCGCCGGTGCGGGCCTCGTCGTGGGTATTCTGGCGGATGTGTCCATTGCCGGCAGAAGGGCGATGATCGTCGACGGCCATCCGCGCCTCGGTGTCGCGGCGGGTGATGTGGCGGCGATTATCTGGCCGCTGCTCTGCGGCATGGCCAAGGCAAAATACTATCTGCTGACCGGCCGCCCGGTATCCGGCGAGGAAGCCGATCGCATCGGCCTGGTTTCCATGTGCGTGGCCGACGATGAGCTGCAAGACACAGCGCTCAAGGTGGCCGGTGAGCTCGCCAACGGATCGCAGAGCGCAATCCGCTGGACCAAGTATGCCCTCAATAACTGGCTGCGCCAGGCCGGTCCGATATTCGATACCTCAACCGCGCTCGAGATGCTGGGGTTCATGGGCGAAGACGTCCGCGAGGGCGTTGCCTCGCATCGCGAAAAACGCAAGCCGAACTTCCGCAAGGACTGCCCGATCTGAGTGTCGGAGTGGTCTTGATTACTCGGGAAAAGATTAGCGAGGCGCAGTCAGCGACAGCGCTCGCGGCTTTCATCGAACCGTTTAGGCGGTCGCCGTCCTGAATTTGCCGAGGCCACCGGAATGCATCACTCGCCCCATGAGGGGCGAGCCGATTATTTTCTCCGCATTTCGCGCCGCGGCAATGAGTGCTTCGAGATCGATGCCGGTCTCGATTCCGAGTTCATGACAGAGGAAGATGGCGTCCTCCGTACAGACGTTGCCCGCCGCCCGGGCATGGCCGTGACCCGCGAACGGGCATCCCCCGAGGCCCGCGACCGAGCTCTCGAACAAGTCGACACCCATCGAAAGGGCCGCGTAGAGATTTGCGATTCCAAGGCCACGCGTATCATGGAGATGCATTCCAATCCGCGCTTCCGGCGCAACCTCGCGCACGCCGTCGATCATGCGTTTGACGGTTTCCGGCGTGCCCCATCCCATGGTGTCGGCGACCATCAGGTTGGGAACGGGTGTCTCGGTTTCCTCGCACAGGCCGACGATCCATCGGAAATCCTCAAGCACCCTCGTTCGTGGTATCTCGCCCTCAAAATTACAGCCGAATGCGGCCATGACATAGGCGGACTCGACCTGAAATCCATGTTTGTTGTAGAGCGTAATCCAGTCACGCTGGCGCTCGCGCATCTCTGTGGCGGAGCAGTTGTTATTGTGTCGCGAAAACGCATCGGAAGCATAGAACAGCAGGCGCGCATCGATGTGGACGTCCTTGGCCGACAGCGCATTGTCAAAGCCTTTTTCGTTGAGCCAGAGGGCCGTGTACTCGACACCCGGTTGGCGCTTGATGCGTTTGAATAGCTCTGCGGTGTCGGCCATCTGCGGCACGTACTTCGGGCTGACGAAGGAGCCGACCTGAATGCGCGTCAGACCGGTTTTGCTGAGCAGGTCGATGAACGCGACGCGCTGCTCGATCGGATAAATCTCCTTTTCGATCTGAAATCCTTCGCGTGGGCCCTCTTCGCGAAACTCGACGAATTTGGGAAAACCGCTCATCCTCGCCCCCTCAATCTGCCGAGATCTCGGCAATGATTTGCCCGCGCTCGACCATCTCGCCTTCCCGTGCCGTAAGTGCGGTTACGCGTCCGGCGCTGACGGATTTGATCGGAATTTCCATTTTCATGGACTCGAGGATGGCGATGGTCGCACCCGCGGCGATCATGTCGCCTTCGCGCGCCATGACTTTGACGATGGCGCCGGTCAGCGGGCTCGCCAACGAGCCTTCACCGGCCGTTCTTCTGGTCGCTGCCGCCAACGTCGGTGCGATCCCAAAGGCATAGAGCCGGTCCGGTGCATCGATTTCGATGTCGGTCGCACCGCAGCGTACGGTGACCAAGATCACTGCGCGCGCAAAAGACAGGTGCCAGCGGTTGCTCGAAAGCGCTTGAAGCTGTAGCTTCAGCGGTTCCATTTCATCGACAATCGCTGTGAGGCGTCCGAGCGGACCGATTGGCGAGACGCGCACTTCGCATGTCTTGTGCCCTTGGCTCACGCGCACGGAGGCAGTTGCATTCAAGCCTGGATCCCCCAATCCTAGTCGCCAGCCCGTGAACAGGTCCCGCCGACGCCAAGGATCGACATCACCTGTCGTGCGGTCATGCTGTAGCCAGATGGCGGCAGCGACGGCCATCCAGCGTTCGAGGTCCGGATCATCAGCCTGTGTGGTCAGCTCCTCAATATGTCCATCGATCCAGCGGGTGTGAATGTGCATGGCATGAACGTCGGCGTGTTCGACGAGCGCGGATAAAAAATTCAGGTTGGTGTCGACGCCAACGATGGCCGTACGTTTCAACGCCTTCGCAAGGCGGGACAGCGCCGTGTCGCGATCCGCCTCGTGAACGATCAACTTGGCGATCATCGGATCGTAGTATGGGCTCACCCTGTCGCCTCGGGCGACACCACGATCCACGCGAATCTCCTCCGGCAGTGAGAGCGCCGTGATCCGGCCGGTGGAGGGGGCAAAGTTGTTTGCTGGCTCCTCGGCATAGACCCGTGCCTCAACGGCGTGCCCATCAAGTCGGATGTCCCTCTGGCGCAAGCCCAGCCCTTCGCCTGCGGCGATCCGCAACTGAAGTGCCACCAGATCAAGGCCGGTAACCGCTTCCGTCACCGGGTGTTCCACTTGAAGGCGTGGGTTCACCTCGAGGAAGAAATAATTTTCGCCCGAAACCAGGAACTCGACCGTGCCGAGCACGCGATAGTTGCAACTCTCGCATAGACGCACTGCATCGCCAGCCATCCGATCGATGAAGGAGCGCTCTAGTCCAAATGCTGGGGCCTCTTCGATCACCTTTTGGTGGCGGCGCTGCAGCGAGCAATCGCGCTCGAACAGGTGGATGACGTTGCCACGGCCATCGCCCGCAATCTGAATCTCCACGTGTCGGACATCGCGCAGGAAACGTTCCAATAGCAGGCCCTCGGAGCCTAAAGCATTCTTGGCCTCGCGGAGAGCTGCCTCGATGTCGTGCTCGAGCGTGTCTTCGCGCTCGACCAGCCGCTGGCCCCGACCACCACCGCCGGCAACGGCCTTGAGCAGCACCGGCAGGCCCATCTGGCGGACCTCGGCGGCGATTGTGTCGACGTCAGCCAAAGCGCCGTCGCGTCCTCGAATAACGGGTACGCCAGCGGCCGCCGCAATCTTCTTGGCTCGGTCCTTGTTGCCAAAGTGCTCGAGGGTATCGCTCGTCGGGCCGACAAATATCAGGCCCGCATCCTCGACGGCACGGGCGAAGTCCGGGTTCTCCGCCAGAAAGCCGTAGCCCGGATGGATGGCGTCCGCGCCGGCGGAGCTGGCGGCCTCGAGTGCCGCGTCGATCCGCAAATAACTGTCCGCCGCGGGACCCGGCCCGATGTGCAGTGACCGTTCAATCTCGCGGACGTGAAGCGCTCCCGCATCGGCATCGGAGTACACGGCGATCGGCGTGATTCCACACGCTCGGGCCGCACGGGCGATCCGGCAGGCGATTTCGCCGCGATTTGCAATCAGCAGTTTGTCGATGCTCATGCTGGCCGCCTCAAAAACGGAATACGCCAAATTTTGTTTCCACCTTGGGTCGACGGGCGGCAACGTCAAGCAACAGGGCGAGGACTTCTCTGGTTTCGGCTGGCTCAATAACGCCGTCGACCCAGAGATTGGAGGCGAAATTGTAGGCGTCCTGAAAGGCTTCGTACTCCTTGCGGATGGGTGCCTTGAATTCCTTCTCCTCTTCAGCCGTCCATTTTTTCCCCTCGCGGGCGTTGATTTGGACACGGACCTGGGCCAGCACGCTCGCTGCTTGTTCCGATCCCATAATCCCCGAGCGACCGGAGGGCCAGGCGAACATCGCGTCGGGCTGGAACGGGCGACCGAGCATGGCGAAATAACCCGCGCCAAAGGAATTGCCGGTGATCACCGTGAACTTCGGTACGCGTGCCGCCGACATGGCTGTGATCATCTTTGCGCCGGCCTTGGCGATGCCCGCCTGTTCCGCTTCGCGGCCCACCATGAAGCCTGTAACATCGGCGAGGAACAAGAGCGGGATATCGCGCTGGACACATAGATCGATGAAATGGGTCGCCTTGAGCGCGGTTTCCACGAACAGCACGCCATTGTTGGCTAGGATGCCGATCTCGTGGCCGTGAATGCGGCCCCATCCGGTAATCAATGTG
>JAUVMS010000493.1 GCA_030600135.1 Hyphomicrobiales bacterium
CAAGGTGCAGATCGAACGCGTCCGCTATCGCCCGAAGTCGGTATTGAAGCAGGAAACAAGCGGCGTCATGCGCGGGTTGATGCGGCTCAACGTGACCTCACCGAGCGGCACCGGACGACGCGCCAACGTGCCCGGCTACGAAGTCGGTGGAAAAACCGGCACGGCCGATATCCCCGGCAAAGGCGGCTACAAAGGCAATGGGGTCAATTCCTCGTTTCTCGCCATCTTTCCAGCGAATGAGCCGCGCTACCTCACGTTGGTGACGATTTTCAAGCCCAAACGCACGGCCGCCTCCGGCAATTCCGTTACGGCCGGTCGCACGGCAGCGCCAACGACTGCCCGGATCATCGAACGCGTTGCCCCAATCCTCGGGTTGGCCCCGCGCCCACTCAAAGGCGAGATGTAGCTGGCACCTGCGCGGTCCCAATCATTCACCGAGAGTTTGACCGGCCGGCTTGGTCTACCTATTAAGGAACGCCGCCAGCCCTTGCAGCTGACGCGGACCAGATAGATTTCGGGCTCCTATGAACCTCAAATCATTGCTCGCCAGTGAAGCGCCCGTCCCGGCAAGCGCCTCGGAGGTCATGATTTCCGGCCTTACCGCCGACAGCCGTCAGGTTGCGCCGGGCTTTGTGTTCGCTGCCCTATCGGGGACGCAGGTAGATGGTGCCCGCTTTGTACCTCAAGCCGTCGAGCATGGCGCTGTCGCAATCCTGGCTGGCGAGGACGCTGTTTTCGAGGCACCGCAACACGTCACCGTTGTTCGAACGCGCGATCCGCGACGAACGCTCGCCCGGCTGGCGGCGCGCTTTTATGGCGCCCAGCCGGAGACCACGGTCGCCATCACGGGTACAAGTGGCAAGACGTCGGTTGTTGATTTCACGCGGCAGATTTTTTCGCGTCTCGGCCATGCCGCCGCCTCGCTCGGCACCATCGGTGTGGTGTTGCCGAGTGGTGCGGAGTACGGCTCGCTGACGACGCCAGACCCCGTCGCGCTGCACGCGAGCCTTGCCCAGATGTCGCGCGATGGCGTGACCCACCTTGCATTCGAGGCGTCGTCACATGGCCTCGAGCAGCGTCGGCTCGACGGCGTCGAGCTGGTGGCTGGTGCCTTCACGAACCTTGGCCATGATCATTTGGACTACCACCCAAGTGTCGAGGCCTATATGGCCGCCAAACTCAGGCTTTTCGATACGTTGCTGACGCCAGGCGATATCGCGGTCATCAATGCCGACGGTGCCCGCAGCGATGACGTGGTCGCCATAGCGCGCGAGCGTGGTCTTCAGATCATGACCACCGGACAAGCTGGCGACACCTTGCGCTTGAAGGGCGCTCGCCAAGACGGTTTTGCCCAGCTCCTCGAGATTGAGCACGCCGGCCGCACCTTCGAAGTGCATCTGCCCCTGATTGGCATCTATCAAGCCTCCAATGCGCTTTTGGCTGCCGGTCTCGTGCTGGCTGTGGGCGAGCAAGTCGATGCCGTTATCGCAACACTTGAAGGCCTCAAGGGTGTCAAGGGTCGTCTCGAAGTCGTCGGTGAAACCAATGGCGCGATCGCCGTCGTCGACTACGCCCACAAGCCCGACGCCCTTATCGCGGTGCTCGACGCTCTCCGCCCGTTTGCCTCGGGCCGCCTCATCTGCGTCGTCGGTTGCGGCGGCGATCGCGATCAGGAAAAGCGCCCGATGATGGGCCGAATCGCCTCGCAAAAAGCCGATATGGTCATCGTCACGGACGACAACCCGCGCACCGAGGACCCGGCGGCGATCAGGGCCGCCATCCTCGCTGCCGCGCCCGATGCCCGCGAGATTGGCGATCGCGCCGAGGCAATTGCCGCAGGCGTTGCCGAGCTTGGCCCTGGCGATGTCCTCGTTGTTGCCGGCAAGGGCCACGAACCCGGCCAAATCATCGGCGAGCGAACAATCCCATTCTCCGATCACGACGCCATTGCCGCGGCGATTGCCGGGGAGGCCTACAATGCCTGAACCGCTCTGGCAGTTCGATGCGCTCCTCGCGGCGAGCGCGGGCCGTGCCGAAGGCCGTGCCGATGCAATCACCGGCATTTCGATCGACACCCGGACATTGGCACCCGGTGATCTCTATGTGGCCATCAAGGGCAACAGGCTCGACGGTCATGAGTTTGTGGCCCAGGCCTTTGCGGCAGGGGCGGCCGCGGCTCTGGTGTCTGACGACTATGCAGCCATGGATGGGGTGGGACCGCTCATTCGCGTCGCCGATCCCCTTGAAGCTCTCGGGCGTATTGCCTGCGCGGCGCGGGCACGATCCAGTGCCCACGTCATTGCGATCACCGGTAGCGTCGGCAAGACCGGCACCAAGGAGGCGCTTCGGCAATGTCTGTCCGTCTTCGGCCCGACGCACGTAGCCGAGCGATCCTTCAACAACCATTGGGGCGTGCCGCTCACGTTGGCGAGAATGCCGGCCAAAACCGCATTTGGTGTTTTTGAGATCGGCATGAACCACCCAGGCGAGATCACCCCGCTCACCAAAATGGTGCGCCCCCACACGGCCCTCGTCACCAACGTCGAGCCGGTGCATCTCGTTTTCTTTGAGTCTGTCGAGCAAATTGCAGACGCTAAGGCCGAGATCTTTGATGGCCTCGAGCCGTCGGGCACCGCCATTCTGAATCGCGACAATCCGCATTTCGCGCGCCTTCGCGGACGCGCGC
>JAUVMS010000006.1 GCA_030600135.1 Hyphomicrobiales bacterium
CCTGGCCCTCAAAGGCGTTTATGCACGGGATGTTGATCGAGTGATCGCCGCCGAGCACCACCGGAAGCGCCCCCGCTTTGAGAATTTTTCGCACGCCCGTCTCGATGTTCTTGTGGCTCGTCTCGGTGTCGGTGTGCACGATATCGGCATCGCCGATGTCTACCACCTTGACCTTGTTTCGATCGAGGTAGACGACGTCGTCTTCAAAGTCGTAGGCGCCTGCGTGTCCGAACGCAAAGAGCGTCGAGGCTTCACGAATGGCCCGCGGACCGAGCCGTGCGCCGGAGCGCCACTGACAGCCAAAGTCGTAGGGCGCCCCGAGCACCGCGACATCGGCCTCGATCGCCTCCCAATTCTCCACGTAGGGGTACTTGCCGAACGTGCAGATGCCGACGAACGGCAAATCGAGCCGCCCCGCCTCATAGCCATGTGCCGCCATGCCAGATCTCCACTGCCTCAGTTGTCCGAGACGATTGTGAACGCAACGGCCGGCTTGGCAACCAGATATTGCCCAATTCGTCCGTTGCCGGCGGACCAGAGCGATGCCGCCTTGTCGGATTATCACCGGATGACGTTGCGCGGACTTGACCTGTCGCGACCCAAAACCCATTACGATACCTTCCGGCCGCATTGAGGAGATGAGCCATGGGACGCCACGCTAAAGATGAGCGCGCTATCGCGGATTTGCCAAGTCGACGCCGCGACGACGCCAATGAGGTGGCCTGAGCCTTGACCGAGCGCATCGTTATCGTTGGGGCCGGCCACGCTGCAGGCGAAATGTGCGTGGCGCTGCGCCATGATGGTTTCGCAGGCCCGATAACCTTGATCGGCGACGAGCCACACCTGCCCTATCAGCGCCCGCCGCTTTCCAAGGCCTATCTCAAAGGCGAAATGGAACTGGAACGGCTGCTCGTCCGGCCGGCCGAATTCTATGACGACAACAACATCGAGCTGCGGCTTGGCGTCCGTGCCGTCGCAATCGACAGGACCGGCTCCGAGGTCAAGCTCGCCGACGGCTCATCGGTCCCGTACGACAAACTCGCGCTTTTAACCGGCACCCGTGCCCGCGAGCTTCCGGTACCCGGCGCCGACCTCGCCGGTGTCCACTATGTCCGCACCATTCGCGATATCGACGGCTTCCTCGCGAGCTTCGAGTATGGCGATCGCCTCGCCGTCGTCGGTGGCGGCTATATCGGCCTCGAGATTGCCGCGTCGGCGTCCAAGTATGGGCTCAGGGCAACGGTTATTGAGCGCATGCCCCGTTTGCTCGCCCGCGTCGCCACCGAGCAAACCGCGGCGAAAATCCACAAACTGCATGCCGATCGCGGCGCCGACATTCTGCTCGATGCGGCCCTAGAGCGCATGACCGGCGACGGCAGGGTTCAGTCGCTCGAGCTGGCAGATGGCAAGCCGATCGAAACCGACGTCGTCATCGTCGGCATCGGTGTTGTCCCGAACCAGGAGTTGGCTGCGGAGGCCGGCCTGGAAACCGGCAACGGCATCATTGTGGATGAATATTGCCGCACGTCCGACCCGAACATTTTTGCCGCCGGCGACGTGGCCGAGCACCCCAACAAGGTATTTGGCCGCGTGCGCTTGGAGTCGGTGCAAAACGCTGTTCAACAAGCCAAGGTCTGCGCCCTCAACATGCTTGGCAAGCAAGTGCCCTATGTCGCGGTGCCCTGGTTCTGGTCAGATCAATTCGAGGTACGCATGCAATCCGCCGGCCTGCCGCAAAATTTCGACCAAATTGTCGAGCGGCCTGGCAAGAATGACTATTCTGGCTCCAACTGGCTGTTTCGCAACGGACAGCTGATCGCTGTCGAGGCGCTCAGCGAGCCCAAGTCCTATATGCTCGGCAAGCGCTGGCTCGAGCAAGGTAAGACCCCTGAACCCGAACGCCTGGCGAACCCTGACGAGGACTTGAAAAAACTAGTCTAGGCTCGGCTTGACATAAACTCTACCGGTCCACCCCATCCCCATTTGGAGAGCTCCATGCCGCAGAAAATCATCGTCTATTGGCGCGATATCCCGGCCCAAGTCATCATCAAGGCCGGTCGCAAGACCGCCAAACGTCAACTGCCGGAACGTTTCGAGCAAGCCATCGACATGGCCGCCATGCGGGCCGACAAGCGCGACACCGACTCCTATCTCGAGGAATGGCGGCGTGCCGCTCCTGAGGCGATCGAGGGTGACGATTTGGAAGCGCTGGCCGACGCCGAATCCAGCCGCATCGAAACCGAGTTTGATAGTGCGCGCCTAAAACAACTCATCGCGAACAAGGGTTTCCTGAACGCCGAATAGGCAATTTACTCATGGCAGGTTTCAGACGGCGCATCGGACGGGCGATGGTCGGGTCCGCTTGCACATTCACTTGCGTCATCGCCGTACCCGGCGCTCGGGCCCACGATGGCTTGCATCAGGGTCAAACGCTGTTCGACCACCTGATGACCTCGCTCGTCGACCTCGGCGCGGTCATCGTTGTGTCGCTGCCATTGATTGCCGGGCTGCACTATCTCCTCAGCCGAAGCGGCCGCGCGCAACGACCTCTCTCGATTTTGGCACTACTGCTCGGCGCCGTTTTGCTCATCGGCTCGAGCCTGACAATTGCCAGTCATGCTTTTGCCGGCACTACCGCCGGGTCCTGGTATCGCGATTTGGCCGTGTGGTGGGTTGGCCTGCTTGTTTTCGCACTTGGTGTGATGCTGCGCCGTCGTGTAAAGAGCAAAATTTGAACGCCCTGGCAGCAACGGACGGTGCAGATGTCCTATTTGGAGTTCGTCAAGGAGAATGCCCGCTGGCTCGCCGCCGGTCTGCTGCTGGCATTCGCTTCGAGCTTCGGCCAAACCTTTTTCATCTCACTCTTTGCCGCCGAATTCCGCACGACGTTCGACTTGTCCCATGGCGAGCTCGGCAGCATTTATATGTTCGCCACGGTGGCGAGTGCCGCAACCTTGGTTCAGCTCGGCCGTCTCGCGGACCATATGCGGCTCGTGAGCCTGGGCACGCTGAGCCTCATCGGACTGGCACTCACATGCATCTCCGTCTGGGCGGCAGCATCGTGGTGGATGTTGCTAGTCTCGATTTATGCGCTCCGCCTCTTTGGCCAGGGCATGATGAGCCATGTCGCATCCACGGCCATGGCACGATGGTTCAACAATTATCGAGGCCGCGCGCTCGGCTTCAAGAGCCTCGGTTATCCCTGTGGCGAGGCCCTATTTCCAAGTTTGGCGGTCGCACTCATGCTCACCGTCGGTTGGCGCCAAACATGGCTTTTGGCGGCCGTTGCTCTCGTGCTCGTGGTTTTGCCCGTGTTGCTTTGGCTACTGCGGCAGGAGCGCAAACCGAGCGTGCACGCAGCGCAACAGCACGCGGAACCGGATGCCCACCTAGTCCGCCACTGGACCAGGCCTGAAGTACTCAAGAATCCGCTTTTCTACGCCGTCATGCCTGGCGTGATGGCACCGGCGTGCTTCATGACCGCCACGTTTTTCAATCAAACGGTCTTGGCTGAGACCAAAGGTTGGAGCCTTGCGACGTTTGCCAGTTTTTATCCTGCCTACGCGGTTGCCTCGGTCGCAGCGGCCCTGGCCATCGGCATTGCCATCGATCGCTGGAGCGCACGGCAGATGACGCCGTTCTTCTTGCTGCCCATGGCTGTCGGATTTTTCGTATTTGCGCTTGCCGACAGCCCTGCCGCCGGCCAACTCGCCATGATCCTCTTTGGGCTCACCGCCGGCTCCGGCCTCACGCTCCTCAGTGCCCTCTGGGCCGAGCTCTATGGCACCCGCCACCTCGGCGCCATCCGCGCTCTTGGCCAAGCCAGCAGCGTCTTCGCCACGGCAATCGGTCCGGGCATCATGGGCTTGCTCCTCGATCGAGGAGTTGGCCTCGAGCAGCAATTCTATGTCATGGGCGCTTGTTCGATCGTCGCCGCCTTGGCCTTCCTACCCCTGATGCCGCGCATGCGACGAGCCATGCAGCCGCTGTGAGCCGGTGAGTCGCCGGCGTGCCGTCACGCCCCCTTTTCTGCCCGATGTGCCGCCGCCATCTCGCCCATGCTGTTGAACTGGAAATCCACATGCGGCATTTCGGCGGGCGGCCGCGTCGCGCCAAAACCCTCCTGCTCATGACGGCGATTGATCCAGCATGACTTGAGTCCGTGCTTGTTGGCCGGTGCATGGTCGTGAAACAGGCTCTCGGCCGTGTGCAGGACATCCGCCTTGGCAATGTCGAGCGCTGCCAGGTGGCTCACCATGTGATCGAAGTTGCGGTCGGCCGGTTTGTAGGACCCGATGTCTTCTGCGGTGTAGATGGCATCGAATTCCACACCGAGCCGCTTGTTGCTCGCGGCAAAACTGGCATTGTCGATGTTTGAGAGAATAACGAGCCTGAAGTGCTGTTTGAGGTATTTGAGTGCTTCGACGGTGTCGGCGAAGGCCGGCCAGTCCTTGACCGAATTGCCGTAGGCCGCGGCGTCTGCATTGTTGATGGCAACGCTCCACTCGCCCGCGAGCCGAGCATAAACAACGGCCAGCAGCTGGCTATAGGGCATTGCCGGTGTCTCCGCCTGCTGCGCCGATTCGTGGCGACCGTGGGCATCGAGAATTTCGTCGCGCGTCAGGTTGCGCCCGGTTTTGTCGATGAGCGGCTTCAGCGCCGCTGCCATCCCGCTTTCCCAATCGATCAGCGTGCCGTAGCAATCGAACGTCAAAACCTTGAAGTCGCTAAGCTTCATTGGCCGGATCCTCATATGTCGGGGCGGACGGTACGCCGCCGTCGGCCCTGGCGCCAAGCCGCCACATTGCCCGACACAGCGGCAGGGTCAAGGGGTGCGAGGAGCGCCGATTGGATGCACCATCGCTCCCATCGTCGCTGGCGGACTCAGTTGCCCCAAAAGCGAGCGCTACGCCGCACCACCAATTTCCTCCAAAAGCCACGCACGAAAAGCCGTCGCCGCGGCATTCATTTCCGACTGTGGCGGGGTGATCAGATAGTAACCTTCGCGGAAGGAAAATTCCGCTCCGAAGGGCCGGACGGCGCCGCCGCTCGCCAAAAGGTCGTCGGTCAGCACGTCCTGGCCCATGGCGACGCCGAGGCCGCGCCGCGCGATCTCGAAGGTCACCACATAGGTGCTCGCCCAGTTGATATCCGGTGCGCGCTCCAGCGCAACGCCCGCGTTCTCGAACCAAGATTGCCAACCCTGCACCATGCCTTTCACATCGAACAACCGCTCGCCAAGCAGATCGCTCGGTCCATCGAGGCGTGTCGCAATTTCTGGAGCGCAAATGGGAAAACCGATCTGCCGCCCGAGGCGCTCGCCCTCGACGCCCTCCCAATCACCGAGGCCGTAGCGAATTTCAACACTGGCATAGGGCCTGGTTTGCTCGACCGCCCAGATTGCCGTCGAAATGTCCAACTGCACCCATGGATTGTGCTCTAAAAACCGCCCCAACCGTGGTGTCAGCCAGAACACCGAGAACGCCAGGTTGGAGTGGATCTCCAATGTCGCATCGCGCGCACCGCCCAGAAATGCTTGCGTACCTTCCTGCAGAAGACGAAACGCTGACTGCACGCCCGGCAAATATCCGCGTGCGGCATCCGTGAGCTGCAAGCTGCGCGGCCGGCGCAAAAAGAGCGGCTGGCCGAGAAACGTCTCGAGGCTTTTGATCTGCTGGCTTATGGCCGATTGCGTTAGTCCGAGCTCGGCCGCCGCCGCGGTAAAACTCAAGTGCCGCGCCGCCGCCTCGAAAGCGCGAAGCCATCCGAGTGGTGGTAAACGTCCCTCCATTGGATTCGCCTCGCGCACAACCTATAAGACAATCATTAGCCCAGCTAATGCCGAGGGTCCATATTCCTCGTTTGAATCGACGAGTGTCGTCGGTCATGCTGTTGCTTGGAAAGCGTCTAGCGATGTGCAGGCATAGACCGGCCGGCCCAAGGAGATCTGAACATGACCGCGAGCAACGTCGCGCCCCTCCACCACAACGAGCCCCATTGGCAGGAGCGTGTCGATTTGGCCTGTGCCTTTCGCTGGGCCGCACGTCTCAACATGCACGAAGCGGTCGCCAACCACTTCTCGTTGGCCGTTTCCGACGACGGGCCCGAATTCCTAGTGAACCCGTGCAACATGCATTTCTCGCGGATCAAGGCGAGCGACCTTTTGCTGCTCGACGCCAGTGATCCTGCAACGACGGAGGGCGCCAACGCCCCCGACCCCACCGCATGGGATCTGCATGGCGGCATCCATCGTCGGATGCCGGAGGCCAAGTGCGTCCTTCATGTGCATTCCAGGTACGCCACCGTCCTCGCAACGCTCAAAGATCCGCGCATTCTGCCCATCGACCAAAACACCATGCGCTTCTTCGATCGCGTCGCCTTCGATGACGGCTTCGACGGCATGGGGCTTGGCGAGGAAGCCGAGCGCGTTTGCGGCTGTTTTGGTGACAAGCCGATCCTGGTGACGGGCAATCACGGCGTAATGATCACCGGCCCGTCGGTCGCTTGGGCATTCGACGAACTCTACTATTTCGAGCGCGCCTGTGAGACGCTGATTACGGCCTACATGACCGGCAAGGACCTCCTGGTGGTCTCCGATGAGGTTGCCCGCAAGACCATGCAGCAATGGATGGACTATGAAAATGGTCCCGAGAACCATCTGCGCGAGCTGAAGGCAATCCTCGACGAAGAAGAGCCGTCCTACCGAACCTGAGACCCGGAACACGTTGCCAGCCTGGTACGAATTGCCCTTCCGAAACACGACCGAGCAACGAACATGAGTGACTATCAAGCGACGAATGCCAGTTCGTCAGGTGTCAGGCTCGACAAGAAGACATTGAAGGCCCTCTCGCGTCGCAGCGATCGACCGGGCCTCAGATGGCTGGCAACATGGGCCGCCCTCCTCACAGGCTCAGGCACGCTCGTTTATCTCTCCCTCGCCACCTGGTGGATCGTGCCTGCCATGCTCCTCCACGGCACGCTACTCGCCGTACCTGCCTACTCCCTCAGCCACGAATGCGCCCATGGCACTGCATTTCGCACGCGCCGGCTCAACGAAGTGTTCTTTTGGCTCTCCTCGCTCATCTACATCGAGGAACCCACCCACCGGCGCTACGCCCACGCCCGTCACCACACTTACACGTGGATCAAAGGCAAAGATGCCCAGATGTCGTTCCACACCCCGCTCACCGCCTGGAGCTGGTTCATGGAAATCTCGACCTTCGGCCATTTGATCTACGAGGCGCGACTGCTCACACGCAACGCACTCGGCGCCTTTGACGATGAGGTCATTGAATTCACTCCGGCAAGCGAGCTGGCGAAGCTCAAGTGGGGTGCACGCGCCTTCCTCGCCATCTATGGCGGGCTCGCTGCTTATGTGATCGTCACCGGTGCCATGTGGCCGCTCGTCTACATTGTCGTCCCGCGCCTGGTGGGCGGTCCCATTATGCAGGTCTTCACCATCACCCAGCACGCCGAGCTGGAGGAAGACCAGCCCAGCATCCTACGTTCCACCCGCTCGTTTCGCTCCGGCCCCATTGGCCGCTTTGTCTACATGAACATGAACAACCACATGGAACACCACCTCTATCCCATGACGCCGTTCCACGCCTTGCCGACGCTGGCCACCGCCCTGCAGGAGCAGGTGCCCGAGCCGGACCCAAGCGTCGTGCGTATCAATGCCGAGGTGCTCTCCATCGCCGTCAGGCGCTCGCTCGGTCTCGACACCACGGCGCGTCACATCCGCCAGGCCGATGGCTATGCGGGACGCGAGCCAATGCCGGCACCTGCGGAGTAAGCCCGATGACGTTATCCATGGCCGATGGCTGGCACCGCGTTTGCCGCGCCGACGAGATCGATGACGAAGATGTCGTGCGATTCGACCTCGGCGCCCGCACCTTCGCCGTCTACAACACCCCCTCCGGCTTTTTCGCCACCGACGGCCTCTGCACCCACGAAGAGCAGCACTTGGCCGACGGCCTCGTCATCGACGACATCATCGAGTGCCCGCTGCATCAGGGGCGCTTTCATATCCCCACCGGGCAGGCGAAATCGGCCCCTGTCTGCGAACATTTGGCTACCTACCCCGTTCAAGTGACCGACGGCGTTGTCTACATGCACATTGCCGACGATTGAGTGCATCGTATTGTCTTCGATTGATAGACAATGCGTTCCCATCGGCGTGTGTTGTTTCCAGGTATCCAGCACATAAATCCTTCCTCGAACTTGAGTCGCCCCTAAGACAGGCGACCCACATTCCGCTACATTCGACGACGCAGAGGAGCAGCGACCATGATTACGGTACGCAACGCCCATGAACGCGGCCGCACGACAATCGGCTGGCTCGACAGCCGCCACACATTTTCCTTCGGCCAATTCTACGACCCGGCGAACATGGGCTTCGGCCCGCTGCGCGTCATCAACGACGATGTCGTGAGCCCTGGCGCCGGCTTTGGCGAGCATGGCCACGCCGATATGGAAATCGTCTCCTACGTCTTGCGCGGCGCACTCGAACATCGTGACAGCCTCGGCAACGGCTCGGTTATCCGCCCAGGCGACGTCCAGCGCCTGAGCGCCGGCACCGGCATCCGCCACAGCGAATTCAACCACTCCCACGACGACGACGTTCGCTTCCTGCAAATCTGGATCGAGCCGGAACGCAAAGATATTGCGCCTGGCTACGAGCAAGAGTCGTTTGACTTGAACGCCAACGGGCGGATGGCACTCGTCGCCTCACGTGACGGTCGCATGGGCTCGCTCACCATTCATTGCGACGTCGACCTCTACGCGGCGCGATTGAGCGCCGGCCAAGCGGTTACCCAATCCCTCGGGGCCACACGCCAGGGCTGGCTCCACGTCGCCACCGGCAACCTGAGCTTGAACGACGTGGTGTTGAGCGAAGGTGACGGCGCGGCACTACGCGAGGAAGCCGTCTTGGAGATCATCGCAACGAAGCCGAGCGAAATCCTGCTCTTCGACATGGCCTAGCCCGCAACACCCACCATCACGCGGATAGAGAATCAGCCAGGGTTATCTCCGCGCCGCCACACCAGGCGGTGTCTTGGCCCACTTGTAACCACCAGCCCCGAGCTCGCGGCCGAGATCGAACAGCGCAGTCATGTACTCCAGGTCGAAGGGTTCATTGCTCTTGACATTAAAATCCTCCGGTACGGATGCCAGGTTGTAGTCGATGCCGTTGGATTTCGCCTGATCGTAGAGCCGCAACAGATCGCCCAGACTTTGACTGTGAATGAGCGTCGCGATGGAGCGGCTGGCAATCTGCATGGTCGTCGCCCTCACCGGTTCGAATGCCGGTGCCGTCTTGCTGTTGCGAATAACGTAGAGCTTGTTTCTCGCCGTCACGCCGTATTTGCGCTCAAGTCGCTTCAGATTGAGCTGGCCCGGCAGGAAGAAGACCTGCCCCGTCGTGCCGCCGTCGACATGCATCTCCTCGAGCTGCTTGCCGTCGGCTTTGACCTTGATGAGGACCGGTGGAAAAAGCCCCGGAATAGCGGCCGACGCAAGTAGCACTTTGCGAAACAGCTCGAGCGCCGTCGGATTGTCGCTATTGGCGATTCGACCCATGTTCCAAATAACCGGGCGCTGCGCGTCCAGGTTGGTGGTTCCGACCAACAGTCGCCGGCCGCGATTGTGCTCGCGGGCGACCGCTCCCATGACGTCCCGATCGACATAACGGGCAATGAGTTGGGCGAGTTCGGAATTATCGGCCACCGCCGCTCCACCAAACAAAGCGGAAAGAATTTGCGGCTCGACCAATTGCTTGGTCGAGTATTTGGTGTAGACCTCGCGCAACTGGCGATCGTAGTCGGAGCCGAGGAACGCAAAGGGCGCAATCAAGGCGCCGGTGCTTACCCCCGTCACGATATCGAATTCGGGCCGTGTGCCGGCCGTCGTCCAACCGGCCAAGAGGCCGGCGCCGAATGCACCATCACCACCACCGCCAGAAATCGCCAAATAGCTCAGCGTTGCGTTTCGGCCCCGGGCCAAAATCTTGGGGCGATGCTTTCGTGTTTGGCGGACTTTGACGGCCATCGCGCGATCGATGCCCTTCGGTGGCACGTCGCCCCAAGTCCGGATTTCGCCAAATCCTGCAGGTTCGGCCTGTTCAACGAGATTCTGCGGCACGGGATTGCGTATGATTGAGGCGGCACACGCCGTCAACGCCAAGCTGGCGAATACAATTGCCGACACACCAATCCGGCGCGTGCCAAAGGCTTGCAATACCACGCTACGTCCCACTCGCATTGCGCCCCGTTTCCCGTCATGCAGGCGCTGCCCCAAGCAACATTGCTGGCCCGAGCCGACGACCTGCCTGGATCTCAACACCAACTCAAAATTCGTGGGCACAGGCGCGTCAGCTTTGTGTCAATACTGCGCTCGCAAAGTCGAACTTCCATTACATTGCCCGCGAAACAGGCCTATAGGTCGATTGTTGCAAAAAGGGAAAGGCAAATATTCCTATGGTCGATGAGAAAGTTCAGATTGACGACTTCGCAATCACACCAAATCTCCGCGTACGTCTTGGCGAACTCGAAACCGCATGGCAGGGCCCACCCGAGTATGCAGAATTGAGTGATAAGCAGTTAAAGAAGCACGCAAAGAAATTCATCGAGGACCAGGTCGAGGAACTCGCCGACGTCCAGGAGCGGCTCTATGCCAGCGATCAATATTCCGTACTTTTGATTTTCCAGGGCCGCGACGCCGCCGGCAAGGACGGCACCATCAAGCACGTCATGTCGGGCGTCAATCCGCAAGGATGCCAGGTCTTCAGCTTCAAAGCCCCCTCCAAGGAGGAACTCGATCACAACTATCTGTGGCGCTGCTGGAAGGCTCTGCCGGAGCGTGGCCGCATTGGAATTTTCAACCGATCGTATTACGAGGAGGTTCTGGTTGTCCGCGTGCACCCACAGATTCTTTCGGCCCAGCGCATTCCCCAGCACCTGCTCACCGACGATATCTGGCAGCAACGCTACCAAGACATCAACGCCTTCGAGCGTCATCTCTCGCGCAACGGCACGGTCATTCTCAAGTTCTTCCTGAACGTTTCGTATGATGCACAGCGCCAGCGCTTCCTGGAGCGCCTCGAGGACCCGTCAAAGCATTGGAAGTTCTCCGACCGGGATCTTCATGAGCGCCAATATTGGGACCAATACACCGTCGCGATCGAAGAAATGTTGTCCGCGACCAGCACACCGTGGGCGCCCTGGTACGTCATGCCGGCCGACGACAAATGGCCGATGCGCGCCCTCGTCGGTCACATCATCACCGAGCGCCTCGAAAGGCTCGAGCTCAAACGTCCTGAAGTGTCGCCCGAAAAGCGAACACTATTCACCGATGCGATCAAGCAGCTGAAAAACGACTAGCCCGAATTCATTCGCCCGACTGC
The DNA here is from genome assembly GCA_030600135.1 of Hyphomicrobiales bacterium. Lineage (GTDB taxonomy): Bacteria > Pseudomonadota > Alphaproteobacteria > Rhizobiales > JAUVMS01 > JAUVMS01. The sequence goes on from JAUVMS010000006.1 coordinate 11,405, forward strand.
GCCACGACATCTCGCGACCACGCCAGCCACTCTTCGACCCGCGCTTCGGGCGTTTCGTGGGTCACCAGGTCGGTGACCACCGCGATCGAGCAGGCGCCGGCCTGGCGAACCGCCTCGGCCCTCTCGAGCGTAATGCCACCGATGGCCACCAATTGGCGACCGGCAAGCTGGTGCCACTCGCCCACACGCTCGAGCCCCTGAGGTGACCACTTCATTTTCTTCAACTTGGTCTCGTAGATCGGGCCGAGCGCTACATAATCTGGATCAACCGCGAGGGCGGTCTGGAGTTCGGCGTGATCATGGGTGCTGACGCCGAGGCGCAATTTTGCCTCCTTGATCGCCTCCACGTCGGCGGCCGCCAGGTCCTCCTGGCCGAGGTGAATGTAGTCGGCACCCAGCGCAATCGCCTCTCGCCAGTAGTCGTTGACGATGAGCTGGCAGCCGTTTGCCGCACAGATATCCATGCTCTGCGAGATCTGGCGACGCGTCTCGGCTGCGTCACCGTCCTTGAAGCGTAGCTGGACTAGCTTCAAGCCGAGTGGCACCAGCCGCGCGATCCAGCCAGCGTCAGGCAACACAGGATAAAAGGGATCGAGGCGCGGTTCATTTGCCGCGGATGGGTCTCTGATCATTTTGCCAATCTGTCCTGACGCCCTACGCAACAACGAGCCCCGACTTCATGGCTCCGGCCACGTGGTGCAAACATCACCCACCCTGGCGCGGGGCGACAATCTCGATGCGATCGTTTTCCGCGAGCTTCAGCGCCGGCCGCGCACTCGCCGCCACGAAGTCGCCGTTGACCGCTGTCGCAACCTTGGCATCGCCAAAGCCAAGACGAGAGCAGAGCTCGTCCAGTGTCACGGCCTTGGTTTCTTGTGTCTCGCCATTGACGATGATCTTCAAGGCAACACTCCAATCATTCAGCCTCGCCGCAGCCTGGCCTGTCCCCATGATCCGATTTCGGATCTATGAAACTTCAGTTCGCTCTGGCGTTTAAATAGATACGGCAAGCCCGTATGGCAACGTTCATGGCCCTTGAGCAAGTCGACTGGCGTCCGAGCGGCGGCATCCATTGCGACTTGCCAACTAGCTCGACGCTCGGTCAAGCCAAATGCCTACTCCCCCCTGGCCACGCCCTCACGCCGGGGGTCGGCGCCACCCTCCCACCGGCCTTCGCGACGCACGACGATATGCAGACCGCTCGTCATCAGTGTGGTCTTGGTTTCGTGGCCTCGCAGCGTCATGTGCAACACCATGCGCGGCGCGCTCAGTCCGAACTCGGCTTCGAACGGCCCATTGCGGCTGCCGAAGTTGGCCAAGGCGGCGGCCTCCTGGGCATCGAGTTTCCAATCGATCAGCGCCACGATCGCTTTGATGACATAGAGAATGATGCGGCTTCCACCGGGTGAGCCGACCAAGGCCCAGAGCCGCCCATCGGGATCGAAAATAATCGTTGGTGACATCGAGCTTCGCGGTCGCTTACCGGCCTCCACACGATTGGCAATCGCTTGCCCCTCGGCGTCGACTGGACGAAACGAAAAATCGGTCAGCTCGTTGTTGAGGAGGAAACCATTGGTCATCCAACGCGAGCCGAACGCGGATTCGATCGTCGTCGTCATGGAAACCGCGTTGCCCTCGCCGTCGACGATCGAGATGTGGCTGGTTCCGGCGCTCTCGCGCGTCGCATCCCGTCCGAACACTGCACCAGATTTTTGCGGCGGCATACCGGGCTTGGCGGTGCCCATGGAACGCTCCGGATCGATGAGCTTGCGACGCGCATCAACGTAGCCATCATCCAACAGCCCCGCACTAGGCACCGAGACGAAGTCGGCGTCGGCCATATAGCGATTGCGATCGGCAAATGCGAGCCTTTCGGCCTCCGCCACCAGATGCATTGCGCCGACGTTGAGTGGCGCCTCGCCAAGATTGAACGGCTCCAACAATTTGAGCGCTTGCGCGACCGTCAGCCCGCCCGATGACGGCGGTCCCATGCCGCAAACCACATAGCCGCGATAGGTTGCGCAGACCGGCGGCCGCTCGAGCGCGCGGTAGGTCTTGAGGTCGTCGATGGTCATATCCCCTGGCGCGTTCGGCACATCGCGTACCAGGCCAACAATGTCGGCACCAACATCACCTTCGTAAAAGGCCGCGCTGCCCCGCACGGCAATGGTTTTGAGGGCGTTCGCAAAGGTCGGATTCTTGAGCGTGCTGCCCGTTGAACGTGCCCAACCATCGTCGGTGAAGAAATAGCCCCGCGCCACTTTGCCGAATGACTCCGCGCCATACCAGTTGAGCAGAAGATTGAGGCGCCGCGAAATTGCAAAACCCTCCTCCGCGAGCCGAATTGCCGGCTCAAAGAGCCGCGACCAGGCAAGCTTGCCGTGCCTGGAATGCGCCATCTCGAGCACGCGCACGAGCCCCGGCACGCCGATGCTGAGACCGCTGTGCACGGCCTTGGGAAATGCCATCGGTTCGCCGTCCGGTGCCAAAAAGCGATCTGGTTTTGCCGCCGCCGGCGCGGCTTCTCTGCCGTCGTAGGTCTTGAGCTCTTTGGCTTTCTCGTCCCAGTGGAGGATGAAGGCGCCACCACCGATACCCGACGACTGCGGTTCAACGAGATTGAGCACGAGCTGCACGGCGATCGCCGCGTCGATGGCGCTGCCGCCAACTTTGAGGATTTCGAGCCCGGCGGCGACGGCATGGGGATTGGCCGCGGCGACCATCGACTTCGTGGCCTGGCCCTTGGTCTTTTCATCAAGCCCCGTTCCCGCTTCGGGCGCGGCACGAGCATCACTCGCCGAAGTTTCCGATGGAGGCTGTTGTTCGGCTTCGCCTGCACCGTTGGCGATACCCGTCGACGAACCGAGCACGATGGTTGCGGCGACGCCCATGAGGATCCACCGCCTCCAGCCCCTCGGGTTCGTCGGATGTGTTTTGGTCATGAATTGTCAGTTATCCGATTTTTGCAGACTGTTGTTGCGGCCTTTGGCCCCCATGACGCGCCAACCGGTGGCCATCTCGAAGGTCGGGCGGGCGAATGTCAAGGAGAGGCGGGCCGGTACTTATGTGTGGATTCGAACTTTGGCTTCAATGAAAATCCCGTGATTTCGGGATCACCCGTTCGCTGCGCGGATGTCGGCCGGGCGCCCAACTCGCGGGTTCGGGACCGGGCCGCACCACTTCATCGGCGCGTGCGAGCGGGATTGCAAGGTCTTGCGCTGCCTCTGTGAGCAACGCCAACCAGTCGCTACGGTCGCTGAGATGCTCGGCGACCACGTGAATGATACTTTCGTGGCGCTGGATCCGGCCGCGGATGTGCACCAGCCTAGCCCCCATGACCACCTTGCGGAACCGCTCGAGCGCTTGCGGCCAGACCACCGCATTGGCCACCCCGGTCTCATCCTCGATGGTCATGAACACCACCCCCTTGGCCGAGCCCGGCCGTTGGCGTACGAGCACGACACCCGCAACCGCCACACGCGCCCCGTCCCGCATGTGATTGAGCGCCTCGCACGAGCACACCCCCTCACGCGTAAATCTCTCGCGCAGGAATGACATCGGATGTGCTTTGAGCGACATGCGCAAAGTCTGATAATCGTTCACGACATGCTCTGAAAGCGGCATGACCGGCAATCCGACCTCGGGCTCACCCCCCTGATCACGCGCTTCCGCCCAGGCGAAAAGCGGCAACGCCCCGCTTCGCGCCAGCGCCCGCACCTCCCAAAGTGCTTGCCGCCGATCAAGGCTCAAGGAACGAAATGCATCCGCTGCCGCAAGCCGCTCCAACGCCGCCACCGATACACCCGAGTGCTCGCGCACATCCTGAACCTTGTGAAACGCCACCTCCGGCATTTGCGCGATCGACGCCAGTTCAGGCCGCGCCCGCACAATATTTTCCGCGTCCTCTTCTCTCAAACCATCCACCTGCCGCAACCCCAGCCGCAACGCCCAAGCTCCCCGTCCACCCGGCTCCAGCGTACAATCCCACGCACTGAAGTTCACATCCACCGCCCGCACCTCGACACCATGCTCGCGCGCATCGCGAACGATTTGCGCCGGAGCGTAAAAGCCCATGGGTTGGGAGTTTAAAAGCCCGCAGGCAAAGACCACCGGATAATGGCACTTGAGCCAAGAGGAGATATAAACTAGGTGGGCAAAGCTCGCGGCATGGCTTTCCGGAAAGCCGTATTCACCAAAACCTTTGATCTGGTTGAAGCAACGCGCCGCGAATTCAGGGTCGTAACCGCGCGCAATCATCCGCGAGACCATTTTCTCCTCGAGCGTGCCGATGGTGCCGACCCGGCGGAACGTGGCCATGGCGCGGCGCAGCTGGTTGACCTCCTCGGGCGAGAACTTGGCCGCCACCATGGCGATGCGCATCGCCTGCTCTTGAAAAAGTGGCACGCCCTTGGTCTTGCCGAGCACCCGGCGAAGCTCGTCGGCCGGCCCCTCGTGCGGCGCGGGCGAGGGATATTCCTCCTTTTCCAAGCCATCGCGGCGGCGCAAGTACGGGTGCACCATGTCGCCTTGAATGGGACCGGGACGCACAATGGCAACCTCGATGACAATGTCGTAGAACTTGCGCGGCTTGAGCCGCGGCAGCATGTTCATCTGCGCCCGGCTTTCCACCTGAAAGACGCCGATGGAATCGGCCCGGCACAGCATGTCGTATACCACCGGGTCCTCCCTCGGCACGCTCGCCAACGTCAGCGGCCGCTTCTCGTGCTTGGCGAGGAGATCGAAGCAGCGGTGAATGCATGTCAGCATGCCGAGGCCGAGAACGTCGACCTTCAAGAGCCCGAGGGCGTCGAGATCGTCCTTGTCCCACTCGATCACCGTGCGCTCTTCCATGGCCGCGTTGGCGATCGGCACCACCTCGCTCAATGGACCGCGGGTGAGCACGAAACCACCGACGTGCTGCGAGAGGTGACGTGGGAACCCGATGAGCTCGTGGGTCAGCTCGAGCGTCGTGGCAATCAGTGGATCGGTGGCATCGATGCCCGCTTCCCGGACATGCTTGTCCGGCAGCGCATCGCCCGAGCGCGTCCCCCAGACCATGCCGGCAAGCGCCGAAATCGTGTCCTCGCTGAGCCCGAGCGCCGTGCCCACCTCGCGCACCGCCGAACGGCCCCGATAGGTGATGACCGTGGCAGCGAGCCCCGCTCGCTCGCGCCCGTAGCGTTCATAGATGTACTGAATAACCTCCTCGCGGCGCTCGTGCTCGAAATCGACGTCGATATCGGGCGGCTCCTTGCGCTCCGGTGAGATGAAGCGGTCGAACAGCAGGTCGATCTCGTTGGGATCGACGTTGGTGATGGCGATGCAATAGCACACCGCCGAGTTGGCCGCCGAGCCCCGCCCCTGGCAAAAGATATCGCGCCCACGAGCGAAGGCGACGATGTCGTAGACAGTAAGGAAGTAGGGCGCATAGTTGAGCTTTTCGATGAGGGCGAGCTCGCGAATGAGGCTGTCCTTGATCTTTTCAGGCACCCCGTCCGGATAGCGCCACGCCGCCCCTTTCCAGGTGAGGTCCTCCAGGTGCTGTTGTGGCGACTTGCCACGAGGCACCGGCTGGTCCGGGTATTCGTAAACCAGTTCGTCAAGCGAGAACTGGCACGCCTCGGCGATCTCCATGGTGCGCGCCACGGCATGCTCGAAGCCCTTGAAAAGCCGGCCGATCTCCTGCGGTGCTTTCAAATGGCGCTCGGCGTTGGCGTTGAGCCGAAACCCCGCCGCGCCAATGCTGCACTTTTCGCGAATGCAGGTGAGCACGTCCTGCAGCGGGCGCCGGTGAGCGCCGTGATAGAGTACGTCGTTGCTGGCGACGAGGCCGAGCCCCAGCTTCTCGGCCAAGGCATCGAAAGCCGCGATCCGCGCCCGGTCGTCACCACGGTAGAGATGCGAGGCGGCGAGATAGAGCGGACTGCCGAGCGCCGATTTGAGATGTCTGAGCGCGTCGTGAAAGAGGATTGGCCCCGGACCTTCGCTCTGGGTTTCCGCGTCGGCCGTCGATAAGGCTGGTGCCACCTTCTGCCCCTCGCCCTGAAACAGGGAGACGATATTTCTACCGGCTGGCTGCACAGGCTCGCCCGGCTGCACCTCTTCGCCCGGTTTGCTGGCGACCTCGCGCCAGTCCCAATTCCTTGGCGCCAGAGCAACAAAAATTTGCCCCTCTGCATGGGCCGCGACATCCTCGAGCCAGAGCAGGCACTGCCCCTTTTCCGCGCGCCGTTGCCCGAGCGTCAAAAGCCGGCAGAGCCGACCATAGGCTGCCCGATCCCTCGGCAAGCACAGCAAGCTCGGCGCGTCCTGCAGATCGAGCCGAGCCCCAACGATAACGCGCATCCCAACATCACGGGCCGCCATGTGTGCGCGAACCACGCCGGCCAGCGTATTGCGATCGGTGATGGCGAGCGCTTTGAGCCCGAGCGCCTTTGCCGTGGCGACGAGCTCGTCGGGATGCGAACCGCCGCGCAAGAACGAGAAATTGGTGGTCACCTGAAGCTCGGCGTAGGTCATCTTTGTGGTCTCGACGGCTCTCTCTTTAGTTTGCGTTCAGGGCCTTCGGCCCCTGGCGCCACGCAGGCTGCGCTCCCACTTGGTCGCTAGTCGTCGCTGGCGCTCCTCCGGTTCTTTAGTTTGCGTTCAGGGCCTA
>JAUVMS010000392.1 GCA_030600135.1 Hyphomicrobiales bacterium
GATGCATTAATCACGCGATAGCATCCATAGACTTTCGGCGCGGCCTCTACCGGTGTTGTCGAAAGCGCGAATTGTGCGCCGCAAAGCATCGTCCCCCCGAGAGCGACGATGCACAATCCCTTGAACTGCGTCATTCGATTTCTCCACTCGTTCCCCAACCGACATGACTTGCATACACATCCAACGATAAAACTTTCAACCTTCCTTTGAAAGCACCGTCAGACAACAGTTCAAGAAATTCGGTGGATCGGAGATCTACTACTACGCCGAATTGGGTGATGGGGTTTCGAGCTTGCCATTATCGGCTGCCGGTCGCACCATCGCCCAAATTGCCGAACCAGTCGCGGTGGGCAGTACAGAGCGCAGCAGCACTTGTTCGAGCGCCATGCGTGGCCCAGGCCTTGCCCGTCGCTTGCAAGCTAGAGCCTATTCCACTCACATGGACTCAATTTGACCGGCTCTTCGGGTTCGTTGGCGAGGCGCGGCGAGTGCAGTGGTCTGGAGCGACCATAAGCGAGCCGCAACGACGTCCAGCGGGGCCGAAGAGCCAGCCTTCGGTGGGCCAAATCGCCCCATCGGCGTCGTTGCGCTGCTTGCCCGATGCCCCGCATTGCGCTGCACGACGCGCCTCGTCAAGTGGGCTGGCTTGGCTCCATCAAATGGGTCAATGTGAGTGGAATAGGCTCTAATTCTTCGAAAGCCCCTGGCGCCATCCCCTCAGCTCCAGGACGCGGTGAGCCGTCAACCTGAGCGAACAATAGGCCCCAATTGGGCGCGCAATCGTTTCTTCCGTATGAAGCCGGTAAGGCAGTCTGCAGTTCGCCTTGTGAAACTCGCGCCATAACCGCTGCGTTCTTTGCAGCCGTCCGCGCGTTTCATCATCCGCGAGGAGCGACTGCATGTCTTGATATTCGCTCCGAAGCAGCTGATTCCACAAGACAAATTCTCGTTCAATGCACTCGACCTGCTCTTCCGTCGATTGCATATCCTCTCGCGCCGTACAGGGATCCGCGAACCGCCCGATGCAGGCCGTACCATCACGCTCGGCCTGAAACTCAGCCTCCACGCAGCGCTTGATCGCCAAATTCGAACGCTCCGTCACAGTCTCGTCTGCGGCACCTGCCTCTCCCAGCCATGCGCAGAACACAACTGCAAGGCCGAACGCCAGCGCACCGACCATGCTCCTCATCGGAGCCTCAAACAGTTTATGGATGAACACCTGACCACTCCCTTTGCCCTTATTTTCACGCATTGTGTTGTAAGACCAAATCAAGCGCAAATCAGTTCACGAAGATGGTGAACGAGAACGGACAGCCCGTGATTAGCGACATTTCCGGCAACATTGACATTCCAGTAACTGGAATGTCTATGCAGATGAACCATGAAGCGCTCAAGTCTAATCCTGCTTGCAATCGCGGTCGGCGCCGGCCTTGGCATTGCTGCTGTCCGCTGGACCCAGTCGCCCCCCGGCGGCGGGACCGGCATTGCCGTGAAATTACCGGACCGCTTCTCTCAGTCGGCAACGGCCGGACGCGACCTTTTCGACGCCAATTGCAAACTCTGCCATGGCTCGAATGGGGCGGGTACCGATCAGGGTCCGACGCTCATCCACAAAGTCTACGAGCCGAACCATCACACCGATCAAGCATTCTATCGTGCGGCGCAATTGGGTGTCCGGGCACATCATTGGCGGTTCGGCAACATGCCGCCTGTCGCCGGCGCTACGCGTGACGACGTCGGCCTAATCATCCGCTACGTTCGCGAAATCCAGCGCGCGAACGGCATTTATTGACAATCGATACGATCAACACCGACGATGCAATCGATTCACTGCCCCGCCCTTGCATTTTTGATCCTTTCGGTTGGCATCGGCTCTGCGTCGCTTGGACCGGACGCCGATGCACACGAAGGCCCCAGCAGCGTCGTCAAGCAGCGCATTCAGATTATTTCCTCGATCACGGACGATAACAGGGCCATAGGCGCAATGTTCGGCGGCACGATTGATCATGCAGCCTAAGTGGTCACGTGATTTCCCAAAGGCACAATGACGCATCCCAGCGAAGCGACATCGGATATCTGGGGGGTATCTGGGAAAATTGGCCGCGTTTCGAGATGCTCGCGAACACGCTAGAAGTCAACGCGCGCCGGCTCCAAACCACCGCCGTCGACAAGCCTGTCGCCATCTTCAAGGATTTGGCGGGAAAATGAAGATCCTGCCATCAGGACCTCCACCAGAGAGAAAAAGAGCCCGCTGTGACCAGAGTTTCACGTCGAACGTTCATCAATGGCGCCGGCGCACTCGCCGGTCTCGCTTTGCTACCGCGAACCGTGGTCGCCGGTGCCGCCAAGCCCATCGAGCTGACGGCCAAACCGGGCATGGCCCAATTGCTCGACGCCGGTGAACCCAAGACGGCAGTTTGGGGTTATGACGGTAGCGTTCCCGGGCCGCTCCTGCGCGTGCGCCAGAACGATGAGGTATGGGTTCGTCTCAAGAACGAACTGGACCAGCCGACGACCATCCATTGGCATGGTATCCGTATCGACAACCGCATGGACGGCGTGGCGGGGTTGACCCAGGAACCCGTCGCTCCTGGTGCCACCTTCGACTACCGCTTTCGGGTCCCGGACGCTGGCAGCTTTTGGTATCACCCCCACAACCGCTCCTGGGAGCAGGTGGCGCGCGGGCTATACGGCGCACTCATCGTCGATGAGCGCGACCCGCCGAGGGTCGATCGCGATCTTGTCCTGATCATCGACGACTGGCGGCTGCAAAACGATGGAGCGATCCACACGGAAAGTTTCGGCAGTCTGGGGGACATCTCCCATGGCGGTCGACTGGGCAACGTCATCTCGGTCAACGGCCAGCCCTATGGCAACGTCGACGTTAAGGCCAATGAACGGCTCCGCCTGCGCCTCATGAATACGTGCAATGCCCGCATCCTCGATCTCAAGCTCGAGGGTTTGTCTCCCTACCTCATCGCCGTCGATGGTCAAGCCGTCGCCGTTTCGCAAATAGATGACGGCAAGTTGACGCTCGCGCCGGGCCAGCGCGCCGATCTCGTCGTCGACATGACGGGCAAGCCCGGCGATCGCTTCGCCGTCAACGAAGTGAGCCGCGATCCATTTACGATCGGCCATTTTGTTCTTCACCCGACCGAAGCATTCCGCGATGAGCCGCTTGCTGCTCCCACGGCCTTACTTCGCCCGGCAATCAAGGAGCCCGATCTCGCCTCGGCCCAAGACGTCGATCTGATCATGACCGGCGGTGCCATGAGCGGGATCGAGGGCGCCATGTACGAGGGCGTTTATTGGCCGATCCGCGAGCTGGTTCGCAAACACGGCAAGGTTTGGGCGTTCAATGGCGTTGTCGGCCGCTCCGACGAGCCGCTCTTTCGTGTCGCCAAGGATCGCTCGGTGAAACTCAAGATGGTCAATAAAACACCCTGGCCCCATGCCATGCACGTCCATGGCCATCATTTCAAGGTGATCGAACGCAACGACGGCCGGCCGCTCGACGCCACTTGGCGCGATACCGTGCTCATGGATCCCGACAGCACCTTCACGATCGCCTTCCTCGCCGACAATCCGGGCAAGTGGATGCTGCATTGCCATATGCTCGAGCACCAAGCAGGCGGCATGGCCACGTGGTTCGAGGTTGGGGCCTAACGCTGGGGCCTACGCAGGGGCCTATTTTCGCGATGAAGTACCAAGAGCACGACCAGGGTGTCACGGGCGACCATGTGCCTCCGTCGTGCACAAGACGATGGATGCCGCACTTGATCCAAATCACATACAGCGGTGTTAAACCTGTGTTGCAATTGGCCCGCAAAGCCAAAGACGGGCGGCGAACTACCGATGTAACCATGGCGTGTCCATGACCTGTACGGATTTCATGGGGCTGGAACAATGTACATCGGATACATCTTGATA
>JAUVMS010000329.1 GCA_030600135.1 Hyphomicrobiales bacterium
CGCGCATCTTTGAAACCTTCCGCAGGACCGGCGAGGCCATCCGCATCACGCTGCTGGCTGGCAATCACGATTACGAATTGGCCTGCTATCCCGCGTTCGTGGATAGCTTGAAAGCCTACAATGTGCATCTCGAGCAAACACCCGCGATTACCAGAGAGCTTGGCGATCAACGGCTATGGATCGAGCATGGCAGCCAGCATGACGAGGCGAACCGGGTTCCTGATTACGGCAATCCTTATGCCCAACCGGTCGGCTATTACATCACCAGCAATGTCGTGGGGGCGGCCGGACAGCGCTCCGAGCGCGGGCGCTATAACTGGCTGAAGGACATCCAGTCCGTTTATCCCACCGAGGATATTCCGTTCTGGGTCCTGTCGAACTATTTCTACAAGGAGATGAGCCCGTTCCTGCGCTGGATCGCTCTGCCGTTCCTGCTGCTCTTTGGCGTCACAGTTTTCGTCACGATCGGGTCCTTACTCGAGGCCGTCGGTGCTACGGATGCAAATATCTTCCTGAACAACAGGCTGTTCGAATCCCTTGGCTTTGTCGGCAGCCTGTTCCAACTGATCCTAACCATCAACATGGTTCTGCTCATCGAGCTGCTGATTCTGGCCGTTCCTGGCTGGCTGCTGCTTCGCGACGCCAGGAAGACGGCAAGACGGTTCGGCCTCGTGCTCGACCCGGCCGAACTGACCGGACAGAAGGAAGACGCTTATTTGGACGCGGCCAACAGCGTTTTCGAAGCGAACCCGGACGTGGTGGCTTTCATCTATGGCCATACCCACGCGCCATCCGTCCGCCGCTTGGGCGAACGCGCCGTCATCAATACCGGAACCTGGATCAAGCAGTTCGACCCCGTCAAAGTGCGCTTCGGTGTGCTGCCGAACATCTATGTGCCGTCCTACTGTCTCAGCAGCTTTCGCATTCATGACGAAGACGGCAAAGTGGTGATCGAATACCGCAACATAGACAAGGTACCGACGCAGGAACTGACTTGGTTTCAGCGTTTGATGGCCGCGCACCACCGCCAACGAAATAGCGAAACCATCCCCGAGCGAACGGTTCTGTCGACGCCTCACTAAGCGATGGCGCGCGGACACATCGTGGCGTTCGACATCGGCTTGCTTCCGCTGCGATTTCCCGGGCGTTGGGCGCCACGCCGTTCATTGAGGCACCAGCGGGGACTGGTGGTTCGGCGCGCAGGCCGCTATGACAAGACATGCCGTCATCAAACTTGACATCCAGACTGACCGTCTCGGCAACTTTGCCGCGCTATAGGCTCAAGGCGTCGGAAGCGGTCAAGGTTGGATTTTTGGCGCCTTTGAGTGGCGACGTGCAAGCTTGGGGCGAGCCCGGCTACAATGGTTGTCAGATTTGGGCGGAATGGATCAAAGAGGCAGGTGGCATCCTGGTCTCGGGCCGGCACCACAAAATAGAGATCGTGCCATTCGATTGCGGCTATGACCCGGAGCTGGCACTCACCGGTGCGCGCGAACTGGTGCACGATCATGACGTCAAGCTGCTCATGATGCTGGGCGGCGACACGTTCCCGCCGGTGCAGGAATTCGTCACCCGCAACAAGGTGCTGACATCAACGTTGCTGCCGAGCGACCTGTCGCCCGACACGCCCTACCTCATCGCGCCCTGCGAGGTGCACCCGATCTACAACGTGACCGGCGTCGATTGGCTGGCCGAGACGAGGCCGGAGCTCAAGACCGCGGCGCTTTGTGCACAGCGCGACTCGCTCGGGCTACCGTCCGCCGCCACTTATCGCGCCGCCTTCGAGGCCGCCGGCATTGACCTCGTCAAGGAGATCTTTTTTCCTGTTCAATCCTTCGATGCGGCCGCGATCGTTTCGGCCATGCTTGCCGACCAGCCGCACATTCTGTGCTGGGACACGAGCTATGAACCGTTTGTGCATGCCCTCACCGAGGCTGCCTTCGCGCAAGGCTATAGCGGTCAGATCATGTCCTGCACGGGCGACGACTATCAGCGCCTCATCGCACGAACCTCGGCGAGCTTCATGGAAGGTTTCTTGTTCCAATTTCCCGACTTCGACGATCCGGCACTCAACGCCCACAAGGTCAACTTTGGGCGCCCGAACGCCTTTTACGAGGAGTTTACGCGGCGCTTTCCCGGGACCTGGTCGGCCGTCTCGTGGGAATATGTTTCGGTGCTCGAGCTTTGGAAATCGGCAGTGGAGGCGGCCAACACGGTCGAGCCGGTTTCGGTTCTGGCGGCGATGAAGGCTGGTGGGCGCGGCGCCCATGCGTTTGGCGAGGCCCATTGGTGGGGTCGTGATCTCTTCGGCATCGACAATGCGCTGGTCGGCGACTGGCCCGTGGTCGCCATTCGCGACGGTAAGGCGCGCATCCAGGATTTTCGCTCGATCCCCAACTGGCTGGAGCGGCACGGCGACTTGCTCAAGCATCACATGCGTGGGCTCGGCCAACTTTGGGATCAACGGGTGGTGCCGCGCATGCCGGCGGACGAAGAGGTACCCGGGCATCAATTTCTGCGCGGGCAAAGGGCCGGCTGAGGCGTTGTGGTTGTTACGCATCGTCGGTTGGAGCGAGAACCGGCGGTGGCCTGGTGCGTATCTTGGCGTCCGCCACACAAAGAAAGCGCGCCTGACAGAAAACGCACCAGAGGATCGGCACGATGAAGGCGATGATCCTGCAGCGCTGCGGACAACCGCTCCAATGCGTCGACATTGCCAAACCTGAACCGGGCGTCGGGCAAGTGCTGGTCGAAATTCGCGCCTGCGGCGTGTGTCGGACCGACCTTCATGTCGTGGATGGCGATCTGACGGAGCCGAAGTTGCCGCTCGTGCCAGGCCATGAAATTGTTGGCCATGTTACGGGCGTGGGCGAGGGCGCCGACCGGTTTCAAGTGGGCGATCGGGTCGGAATCCCCTGGCTCGGACACACGTGCGGGAGTTGCCGATATTGCCGAGGCGGGCGCGAGAATTTGTGTGATTCGCCAGGCTTTACCGGCTATCAGATCGACGGCGGCTATGCCGAATACACGGCAGCCGATGAGAATTTTTGCTTTCGCATCCACGGCAGCTATTCCGATGCCGAAGCGGCCCCACTGCTCTGCGCCGGGCTGATCGGACACCGCTCGCTGCGCATGGCGGGCGAAGCTGGGGCGCTCGGTATCTACGGCTTTGGTGCGGCGGCCCATATCGTTGCCCAGGTCGCGCTCCATGAAGGGCGGAAGGTCTTCGCCTTCACGCGCGCTGGCGATAAGGCGGCGCAAGAGTTCGCGCTCTCGCTCGGGTGTTGTTGGGCAGGCAGCTCAGAGGTTTCACCGCCCGAGCTATTGGATGCTGCGATTGTCTTTGCCCCGGTGGGCGGGCTCGTGCCCGCAGCACTCCGCGCAACGAGAAAAGGGGGAACTGTTGTGCTCGGCGGAATTCACATGAGCGAGATACCGGCGATGCCCTACGAAATCCTATGGGGCGAACGGGTGGTACGCTCCGTTGCCAACCTGACTCGCGAGGATGGCGAGGAATTTTTGGCGTTGGCGCCACGGGTGCCGGTCGAGACGCATGTGGTGGAAATGCCGCTCGCCGAGGCGAACCGGGCGCTCGCCATGTTGCGCGAGGGCCGATTGACCGGCGCGGCGGTGCTCGTGCCATGACGCTGTCGGGCATGAAACCGTCAAGCATTCGACACTCGCGCGCAAATTCACTCAGAGCTGGAGATCCCTAAAATGGGCCGCAGACTGGTTGTAGAGGAGTGAATTATTGCCCGCATTCACCTCTCCGCGATTTTGTCTGTCTTTGTGCAGGTCGATGGCGCGGCGAACCGCGGGCCGCTCCTTTATTCGCCCTCGCCACGCGGCGACATTTGGAAACTCGTCGAGCGAAGCGCCAAGCGGCTTTGCAATAAAGGCCCAGGGAAAGGCCATCATGTCGGCGATGGAATAATCACCAAGGATGTAATCTCGTTCCTCAAGTCGGCGGTCGAGCACAGCGAGATTGCGTTCGTACTCGCCCGCATATCGATTGCGGGAATAGTCCTGGCCATCTGGAGCATAATTCACAAAGTGGCTCAGCTGACCGGCCATCGGACCCTGGTTGCCAACCTGCCAGAACATCCATTCGAGCAATTCCTTGTGGGTCTTGGCGTCGGTTGGCATAAAGCGGTCCGTCTTCTCGGCCAGGTAGATGAGGATGGCACCTGATTCAAAAACACTGACCTCTTCGCCGTCACGCGGGCGATCGAGAATGGCCGGCATCTTGGCGTTGGGGCTGATGGCCAGGAACTCGGGCTTGAATTGATCGCCATTGGCGAGCGACATCAGGATCGTTTGATACTCGAGTTCGCACTCCTCGAGCATGATTGCGACCTTCCAACCGTTGGGCGTTGGGGCATAGTGAAAATCGATCATCTATTACTGGACCACATTTTGCGGTTGCAGCGCTAGCTTGCCGCGCTCGCCTGCCAAACCACGCCCGCTTTTTCGAGATCGGTTATCTCGTCGTTGGAGAACCCGGCCTCGGTCAAAACCTCGTGGGTATCGCCGCCGTGCCGTGGCCCGCCGCGACGGATTTTCGTGGGCGTCCTGGAGAATTGGGCTGGCTGGCGTGCCTGCCTCAACGCACCGGCTTGGGGATGGTGCGTCTCGACCACAACGTCGTTGGCAATCACTTGCGGGTGTTTCAGCATGTCGCGGCGGGTCAGCACCGGTGCGCACGGCACATCCTCGGCTTCCAGCCGTGCCAACACGTCCTTGCTCTTGTACGACCTGAGCAGCTCCTGCATCAGGTTGAGCCGCTCATCCTTGTTGATCTC
>JAUVMS010000119.1 GCA_030600135.1 Hyphomicrobiales bacterium
ACGACAATCTCGGGGATCCGCTCGTCGCTCACATCACCCTTGAGGTCTTTTTCTCCTCTTCACTCAATTCCAGTAACTTGGAAATTTCGCCAGGCACCTGGTCGACATGTCGCCACGGGCCCTTGACCTCGCTTGCCTTGTACCAGATGTCGCCGCCATTCAGGTAATAGGCCTTTGATTTTGGGTCGAGGACGATGGGGAAGGGAGAGTTTTCGACTTGAAGAAGCTTCGTGCCGTCGATCGGAACCATCGTCGGATCGCCGTCGATATAGACCAACACGGCTGGCTTTTCCCTGACGACGATTTTTGGTGGGCTGGTTTTGAGCTCGGTGGCTTCCTTGCGCTCCTGCTCAGTGATGCTGAGTGCGGCGACCAGGCGGTCGAGGGAGAGTGACATCTCGCCGCCCGAGACTTTCGCTTCGACAGCCTTGGCGAGGGCGTTGTTCTCCTCCTCGGAGGCATCGGGTAGTCGTACTCTCGAAATAGTCGTGCCAAAAATGCGTGCGGTGCGCTCATCGCGGTCCGTATCGACCTTGGAACTAAACCAGAGCGCGCCAAACTCGGGCTCGCTTGCCTCGGCTTTGCGTAACGAGAACGCCGCGCGACCCTTGAGGACGTCATCGTCAAGCGCGTCTAGCTGCGGCTGATAGATGACGACGGGCCCTTTGTCGGTCTTTATCTGGCGCGGCCATGCGGCTTCCTGCTTGGCCTGATCGTCTTGGGCGCCGGAGCTGGGCGCGGTGACAAATAAGCAGAGGATAAGGAATGCGAACCGCAGAATTTGGCGGTTGAGTTTCGAGAGGCGTGAAATTGCGCGATCGAGCACTTGGGCGTTTGAGCGTTCTCGTGACGGGCCGGACCAGGTCATCGTTGATTTCCTCAATGGGTTTTGCGAGGGCGATTGCGCGGTGCTGAACTCGGGTGAAATCACCAAGCGCACAAACCGCCTCAAACGGTATTCGTGGCGGGAACCCAATCCGATCAGTGATCCGACGTCAGATGATGAGGAAGAGACCGGCGACGACCAATGCCGCGGTCCAGAGGAGGTCGACGTTGAGCCAACCGCGACGCAGAAAGGCAAGGCCGACCCAGCGATAGACAATGATGGCAATGGTGCCCGTGACGGCGAGCATGGCGGCGGTGTGAACCCCGACCGCGGCGAGCGCCGTCAGCATCGAGCCGCCGGCCGTCAGCTCCTTGGCAGGGGTGGCGGCAAGACAGAGAGGGACAAGAGCGGGGATCAGCATCAAGCCCGCGCCATGGGCACTCGCCATCAAGAAGGACCAGAGCGCGAGACCCCACATGCCCGTCTGCATGCCGACACGGACACGATGGCGATGGCCATAAAGTGCATGATAGAGCGCCCAGGCGACAAGGACGACGCCGCAGATGCGTTGCACCAGCTTCTGGTCGATCACGCTGCCAAAATAGACGAAAGCGAGTGCAACGATGACGACGGCCAAAGCATGGCCGGCCGCGATGGGGAGCAACGACTGGAGGACAACGGTTTGGCTTTGGCGGTGCATGCCGAGCGCGACGGCGAAAAGCCAGCCCATCGCCGGGTTGAGGCCATGAAAGGCGCCGAGGCCTGCCACAACGAGCCAGGGCCAGACCTCGGTCATACTTTATTGATCCGTCTGAAGCGCCAAAAACTGTCGTGCCAGGCCGCTTCCGGCCCGGCACGATACTCGGTCCATCACATCATGGATAGCAGTAGCTGTCCGATGAACAATCGCCACCTTCGAGGCGGACCTGGTGCGGGCGGTGCGGCCCGGGCCATTCGATGAAGAAGTTCTCGTCGAACGAGATCCCGCCATTGGGATCGGCGTCGAGCTTGACCATCCAACCGTCGATGCCTTCGGGGTAGAACTGTTCGTCGATGGCACCATAGAGCGAGTTCGTGAAATAGACCCGTCGCCCATCACGGCTGATCTCGACCATCTGCGGGGCACCGTTGAGTGCACCGTTCCTGGCTTTGGGGTGGGTCGCTTTGGAGACGATGCCGCCGATGCGCACCTTGCCGGTCAATTTCGGGTTGAACGGATCGGAGACGTCGTACTGATGGAGATCGCCGGTCCCGAAGCAGGCGACGTAAAGGAACTTGTCGTCCATCGAGAGATCGATATCGGTGACCAACGGGGGCACCGCGCTAAATCCTTTCAGCATGGGTGGCAGATCATCGGGATCGGCGGGTTCAGCCGGGATCTCAATCACCTTTTTCACGGCCCACTTGTCGCCGTCCTTGTACCACGTCCAAATCGAGGCCGAGAGGTCCTTCAGGCTGATGACGCAGTTGACGAAGCCATAGGCCTTGCGTGGATCGTGGGCAGGGCGCAACTCGAAGACCAGTTGATGCTCCTCGCCAAAATCGATCTCCTGCAAGTGTTTGCGCTCGTGCAGATCCCAGAAATGGAGTTTTCGACCGTACTTGCTACCAAGCAGGATCTCGGGCACCAGACCTTCCTCGAACATGTCCGGTGTTCCCCACTCGCTGGTCACCAATGTGTCGTGACCCAGGTGCCACCAGAAGTCGTAGGAGAATTCCTGCGAACCGCGGTCAATCTCCCACTGGCCACGAATGTCGAAATTCTCGTGATCCATGAGGAATATGCCGCCGGGCTTGTTGCCGTCGGGATCGGCCAGCGCAGCAACATATATGCCTTCCGGGCCGCAGTGGATCGTGTGCGGGCGTGTGTAGCCAGCTTTTTCGGCAATTTCCTCGGGCTCGATGACGCGCACGATCTTGGGGTTTTTGGGATCGGGCTTGGTGTCGATGATATGCATCCGCGAGGAGCGCAGGCCGGGGACAATCAGATAGCGACGTTCCGTGTGTGGGTGCGGCGCGTTCGGGCAGAGACATGACGAACAAGCATTCCAACCGAAGTGATGGAGTTCGTCACCAGCGTTGGGCATCTCGACCCGTCCGACGATCTGGGAATAAGTTGTCGACTTCGGATCGACGTCGACCACTGCAAGTTGGTCCGGCACTTTGCGTGCGGGATCAAAGGTCGCAACGTAGCTGAGGGTTTCGGGCGGAGCTTTCATGGCCATTCGGGGAGATGGATAAAAGCTCGGATCTGGTTGGAGGATGGCCACTGTAGTTCTCCCTAAAATTTGTGGTAAAAAAAGCCAACAACCTATGGTCGACTTTCGCAATATTTTTCTTTCGCCGGTAGAGATTACGTCAGTTGCCGGCTGAATTACAGAGCAGGTTACACCCGAAACAGAGTTTTGAGCGAGCAGAAATACGTGTTTGGCGAAGCCCAATTGGTGGTGGCTCTGCCTACGTTACATCGATCGGAACAATCTCGGAACAGCAGGGGAGGCGAAGGCACGAAATCGCGGACTTCAATTGATCATCGGGTCTTTTGAACCGACGAGGATGTGCGAGGGATCGCGGGGCCGTCAACCGAGCGGCGGCAGGTCTGCCAGGATTTCCGTCAGACGCTTTGACTTGCGCGACGAGCGGACGGGGCCTTCTCGACGGCGGGCAGGCGACACCAAAGAGCAAGTGTGCTCGCGGGGGGCGGTCCCTTGTGTGAAATCGCCCGTGCGTGGCAATGAAGCTTGGCCATTCACCGCCTTCAACTTTGCCGATAGCGAGCCATAGTGGTCAAACTCGCGACGGGCTTGGGAGGTGGCGTCGGGATTGTCGCTGAATTTCGCCGAACCGGTATCGGTGGTGGAGAGCCGGTGACAGACAAAGTCGCAAAACTCGCCGTGCCGGGCCTCTTCGACATACCAAATTGATGCGCGACCTTGCTGCCGGTGGTAGAGAAGTCCGGCTTCGACAAGGCGCTCGGCCTGGCGACGCGCGGTCGAACGCGCAACACCCACGCGCCGCGATAAGCGCGTCAGGCTCATGCCCTCGCCCGGCACTTGGGCCAATTGGCTCACGATGGCGAACCGCGTCTCATTGGCCAGCAGCGCGCAAATCTCACCCGCGTGCCACGCGAGCATGCCCCAACTCCAAATACTTAACAAACTGAATTCGTTAGCAGCCTTATCATGCACCAAAGTGGCTAACAATCGATTGCTTTGGTTATACTTGCTTGACACGAGCTGCCGTGGTGGCAAGCGGTTCTCTTGAATTTGAGCAATGTCGATGCCACTTCACGATGCTCCAGCAGGTGCTTTGATGGTGTGCGCTAGGCGTCTCTGAAGGTGGCGAAAAATTTGTCTCTCGGAGGCGTCGCAACGGGTTGACCGAAGCGAAGCTCGCGCGTATGTTGCGCGCACTCTGCGGCAGGCGGTAGGTTTTCCGCGACATTTTGCGTGTCTGGGCGTAGCTCCTAAACGCTGCCGAGAAAAACCGTGAATACAAGACGGGCGCATGACCTTGGGTTCGGGGCGCCGAGCCATGAGGTCCTCTGTTCGTTTGTGCCGAGCGCCGAGGGGCTTGGCAACGGCGGATTCTAACCTGCGCTCCATTGTGGGGCCATGCAAGGCGTTTGGAGATTAGGACGGGTCGTATGCCGACGATTCAACAGCTCATCCGCAACCCGCGCAAGCGGCCGGGAAAACGGAATAAAGTTCCAGCGATGGAAGCTTGCCCGCAGAAGCGGGGGGTGTGTACGCGAGTCTATACGACGACGCCAAAGAAGCCGAACTCGGCGCTTAGGAAAGTTGCCCGCGTTCGGCTGACCAACGGTTTCGAGGTGACGAGCTATATTCCCGGCGAAGGCCACAATCTGCAGGAGCACTCGGTGGTGCTCATTCGTGGCGGCCGCGTGAAAGACCTGCCAGGTGTGCGCTATCACATCGTACGAGGCAGGCTCGACACTCAAGGCGTGGCCGATCGCAGGCAACGTCGATCAAAGTATGGCGCCAAGAGACCCAAGTAGGTTACCGAGGCGCCCTTTTTTATGCGGTTTGGCAAAGGGATCTGATCCATGTCACGACGCCATAGAGCCGAAAAGCGCGACATCATTCCCGACCCTAAGTTCGGTGATAACGTGCTGACGAAGTTCATGAACTCGGTGATGAGGGACGGCAAGAAGTCCGTCGCCGAGCGGATTGTGTACGGTGCTTTGGATCAGGTTGAATCGAAGGCAAAGCGAAACCCTGTCGAGCTTTTTCACGAGGCGCTCGACAATGTCATGCCAGCAGTGGAAGTGCGGTCGCGACGAGTCGGTGGCGCAACTTATCAGGTGCCTGTTGAAGTGCGGACGGATCGCCGTCAAGCGCTTGCTATTCGCTGGATCATTTCGGCGGCGCGTGGACGCAACGAGAATACGATGGTGGAGCGTTTGTCTGGTGAGTTGCTGGATGCCGCAAACAATCGCGGCACGGCGGTAAAGAAACGAGAGGATACGCACCGGATGGCAGAGGCCAATAAGGCCTTTTCGCACTATCGGTGGTAACGGTCAGGCGAGAACTGGCGGAACTGAGGCTTTAACGACGATGGCACGTCAAACACCCATCGAGGAATATCGTAACATCGGCATCATGGCACACATTGATGCCGGCAAGACGACTACGACCGAGCGTATCCTCTATTACACGGGCAAGAGCCATAAGATCGGCGAGGTCCATCACGGTGCGGCGACGATGGACTGGATGGAGCAGGAGCAGGAACGTGGAATCACGATAACCTCGGCTGCAACCACCACGTTTTGGACGTTGCGCGATATCGACGGTAACGACCTTGGTCGCGAGAATCGGGTCAATATTATCGATACGCCTGGTCACGTAGATTTCACGATCGAGGTGGAGCGCTCGCTGCGTGTGCTCGATGGCGCCATTGCGCTGCTCGATGCCAATGCCGGTGTTGAGCCGCAAACCGAGACGGTATGGCGCCAGGCTGAGAAGTACAACGTGCCGCGTATGATCTTTGTCAACAAAATGGACAAGATCGGCGCCGATTTCTACCACTCAGTGGAGATGGTGCGCGAGCGTCTTGGCGCTATTCCGGTGGTGATGCAGCTGCCGATTGGTGCCGAAAGCGATTTCAGGGGAGTCGTTGATCTCATTCGCATGAATGCGATCGTTTGGGATGAAGAGACACTCGGTGCCAAGTTCCACGAAGAAGATATTCCGGATGATCTCGTGGATCGCGCGCACGAATTTCGCGAGAAACTGATCGAGACCGCCGTCGAGTTCGATGAAGGCGCCATGGAGGCCTATCTCGAGGGTCGCGAGCCCGACGAAGCGAAATTGCGTTCGCTCATTCGCAAGGGCACGTGCGAGGTTGCGGTCTATCCTGTGTTCTGTGGCTCGGCCTTCAAGAACAAGGGCGTGCAACCGCTACTCGATGCAGTGATTCACTATCTGCCGTCACCGGAGGATGTGCCCTCGATCAAGGGCATCGACATGAAGAGCGGCGAAGAGACGGTGCGAAGGGCCGCCGACGACGAGGCGATGTCCCTGTTGGCGTTCAAGGTCATGAACGATCCGTTCGTCGGCTCGCTCACGTTCTGCCGGATCTATTCGGGCAAGGTCGACGCTGGGTCGTCCGTGCTCAATACGGTCAAGGACAAGAAAGAGCGTATCGGCCGCATGCTTTTGATGCACTCGAACAATCGAGAGGACATCAAGGAAGCTTATGCGGGCGATATCGTCGCGCTCGCCGGCCTAAAGGACGTGACCACGGGCGATACACTTTGTGATCCGTCAAAGCCGGTAATTTTGGAGCGCATGGAGTTCCCTGACCCGGTCATCGAGATCGCAGTCGAGCCAAGAACAAAGGCGGATCAGGAAAAGCTTGGCGCGGCGCTGCATCGCTTGGCGCAGGAGGATCCCTCATTCCGGGTCATGACGGACGAGGAATCGGGCCAGACCATTATTAAGGGCATGGGCGAGCTACACCTCGACATTATCGTCGATCGAATGAAGCGAGAATTCAAGGTCGAGGCCAATGTCGGCCAGCCCCAGGTGGCCTATCGCGAGACCATCACAAAGCCGACCCAGGTTGACTACACTCATAAGAAGCAGACCGGTGGATCCGGTCAGTTCGCTCGAGTGAAACTGGTTGTCGAGCCTGGCGAGGCGAATTCGGGCTTCGTTTTCGAGAGCCAGGTTGTTGGCGGCTCGGTACCGAAGGAATACATTCCAGGCGTCGAGAAGGGTATTAGATCGGTGATCGATACCGGTATTCTTGCAGGCTTTCCGATGCTCGATGTCAAGGTCACGTTGATCGATGGTGCCTACCATGAAGTGGACTCGAGCGTCATGGCCTTCGAGATGGCCGGACGAGCTGCGTTCCGAGAAGCCGCAATGAAGGCGGCGCCGAAATTGCTCGAGCCGATCATGAAGGTCGAGGTGGTGACACCGGAAGGCTATCTCGGCAACATCATGGGCGATTTGAATTCACGTCGCGGCCAAGTGCAAGGCCAAGTGCAACGTGGCAACGCCAAGGTGGTCAATGCCATGGTGCCGCTGGCAAATATGTTCGGCTACGTAAACAACCTGCGGTCCATGAGCCAAGGGCGAGCGCAGTTCACGATGCAGTTCGACCACTACTCCCAAGTTCCGAGGGCGGTCGCAGAGGAAGTCCAGGCGAAGTTTGCATGAGATTACTACCGCCAGGGTTTGGCGGTGGAGCAATGAGAAAATTCGAGCACCCCTGACAGGCAATTGGGCCTGTGCGGGATAACGGCAAGACTGAAGAGTGGAGAGCCGAGATGGCCAAGGAGAAATTTGATCGTACGAAGCCGCATTGCAACATTGGCACGATTGGTCACGTCGACCATGGCAAGACGACGTTGACGGCGGCGATTACGAAGGTTCTTGCTGAAAAGGGCCAGGCTCAGGCAACGGCTTTCGATGATATCGACAAGGCGCCCGAAGAGCGCGAGCGCGGGATTACGATCTCGACGGCGCACGTGGAGTACGAGACCGACAACCGGCACTACGCGCACGTGGATTGTCCGGGTCATGCGGACTACGTGAAGAATATGATCACGGGCGCGGCGCAAATGGACGGCGCAATTCTGGTGGTGTCGGCGGCCGATGGTCCGATGCCGCAGACCCGCGAGCACATCTTGCTGGCGCGCCAAGTCGGTGTTCCGGCTTTGGTCGTCTACATGAACAAGGTCGATCAGGTCGATGACGAAGAGCTTTTGGAACTGGTCGAGATGGAACTGCGCGAACTGTTGAATGAATACAAGTTCCCCGGAGACGACACACCGATCGTAAAGGGCAGTGCATTGGCAGCTTTGGAGTGCGAAAGCACAGACTCGAGCGCACCAGAGTATGAGAGCATCCTGGAACTGTTGAGAGTGGTTGATGAGTATATTCCTGAACCAGTCCGAGAGACCGACAAACCATTCATGATGCCAATCGAGGACGTATTCTCGATCAAGGGACGTGGAACGGTAGTGACGGGCAGGATCGAGCGTGGAACGATCAATATCAACGAAGACGTTGACATTGTTGGATTGAGAGAAAAGGTTGGGAAGACAGTTGTGACCGGAGTTGAGATGTTCCACAAGAACCTTGACCAGGGAATGGCTGGCGACAATGCCGGATTGCTTCTGAGAGGAATTGATCGAGAAGAGATCGAACGTGGAATGGTATTGGCAAAACCCGGCAGCATCACCCCA
>JAUVMS010000421.1 GCA_030600135.1 Hyphomicrobiales bacterium
ATAACTCGACAAGCCAGGCATCACGCGCAGGCCCAGAACGGAGGCGACGTTGATGATCGAGCCACCGCTGCCCGCGGCCTTCATGCGTTGCGCGGCCTCGCGACCGACCCGGTAGACGCCGTCGAGGTTGACATCCATGGTGCGCCGCCATTCCTCTTCGCTCGTCTCCACGAACCAGGACTCGCTTGCGACACCGGCATTGTTGATGACGATATCGATGGCCCCGATCTCGGCTTCGGCGGCATCGAAGGCTTGCGCGACCGCGGCACCTTGCGAGACGTCGAGCTCAAGCGCCACGGCTTTGCCGCCGACGCCGCGAATTTCCTCGGCTGCATGGTTCAACAGATCCAAGCGCCGCGCTGCCAACGCGACTTGGGCGCCGGCCCCTGCCAGCACCTCCGCGAAATGTCGTCCAAGACCGCTTGAAGCGCCGGTAACGAGCGCGGATTTGCCAGCCAATCCAAATCGTTTGTTGAGATCCATGGTGCGCCTAAACTCTCCCCAGCATCTGAACCGATGGCCTAGCACCATTGAGGTGCAGCCCCCATGACGCGTCAACGCAATTATAAGAACCACCGCGCCCACATGCAAAAAAATGAGCCGCCCCTGAATGCAAAGGCGGCTCATCCCTATTCGCGGAGCTTGACCAGGTCGTTCAACAGACCATCGGTACCGTTGTGGACCGTCAGGCGCTCCACCTTGCCGGAGATATGCTCCAGGGCCTCCAACTCCTTGAGCCGGAGCATGACCGGGTTCTCGGTCATGATCTTCGCCGTGTTGAGGAGCGAACGCGTTGCATTGGTCTCCTCGCGTCGGCGAATGATGTTGGCCTCGGCCTCCTTTTGCGCCGCGACCACCTGGTTGAGGATCTCGCGCATGTCGCCCGGTAAAATCACGTCCTTCAACGCGATCTCACCGACCTCGACGCCGATCTCGGCCATTTCCGCGCGCACCTTCTGAGCCGCCTCGGCGTCGACCGTCACCTTATTCTCGAGGATCTGGTCGAGCGTCTTGGTGCCGAGCGTCTTGCGGAACGCGAACTGAAGCGAACGATAGAGCGTCTCTGCAAAATCCTTCACTTCGCTTGCCGCCGTCACCGGATCGTTCACCTGGTACTCGGCCGAGAGGTTGACCCGGATCGTCACGCGATCCTTGGTCAAGAGCTCCTGACCGGTCACATCGAGCGACTGGCGACGCGTGTCGACAAGCTTCACCATCACCTTGCGCCCGACGCTCCAGTACATGTGGGCACCCGGTGCCAGCGCCTCAACGAACTGGCCATCGACGTAGAGCAGGCCGGTCTGGCCCTCGGCCACGTCGTGCTGGGTCACGCGATCCAGCTTGGCGAACACGCGCAGCCGCTTGGCAAGCTGGCTCGGCACCGCGAGACTTTGCGCAATGTCGATGCGCTCGACCACCCACGGTCCCGCGTCGCGCCAGAACACAGTGCGGCCCTCGGGCTTCAGGACACCGAAGAGCTGACCGTCACGAACCATCACGGCGACCTCATTGGGCTCCGTGCGGATTTCAATGAGGTGCTCGGCGGCGACCTCGGGCAACTGACGAAACAACGCCTTTTGGTAGACCGAGACGAATTCTGCGCGTCCGAGTTCGTGCAACTCGACCTCGCGCCGCTCGCCCCAGTTGGTCAAACGGTGCTCGCCGGGGCCGAGTATGCCCTCGATACGCCCCTTGTAGAGGGTGATTGCGCGTTGGTTCTCGTTGACACGGATTCTTTCGAGTCCGAGCAATCTTTCCATGGTCTTTATCATCGGTCTATTCCTCTCAATCCGTCAGCGTTGCTAAGTCATGCGCTGAAGCTTCCTTTCTTTGTTCTCCGCCGAGAGCATCATGAGCTCCGGGGTCGGCTGACCTCGGCGAGCAACGGGCCCTTGCGAGCGGACGTTGGGGAGCGTGAGCGGTGCCGCCCGCCGAAGCGCGCAACATGGCCCATGCCCGCCGCCATCGTCATCAAAGGCGCAGGCCACCCGCGGAGGGCGACGCTGGTCGCAGCACCCGGCCCACCCGGAGGCGGAGCGGACATCTTGAACCAGCGACGCAGGCCGACCCCGAAGCCCCAATTGCGAACCATCGTTCAAGGATGGGGCAGGACCCGAACCTGCTGGCACTTTCGCGCCATGGGATGAAGGGATTCGAACCCTCGTCAGTCAGATTAGCGGTCTGATGCTCTACCACTGAGCTACATCATGGAGCAGCTGGCAGGGATCGAACCCGCGACCTCCGGAACTCTGTCCGGTGCTCTACCACTGAGCTACAACCGCACGCACCCAACCATTTCCCCGACACCGGTACACGAAGCGCGCAAAGCGGCCCGCGCCGGGCGAGCATACGGAACTCGACCCGTTGGTGTTCGGAGCAATCTGTGGCCGGGAGCGATTTCTTAGAGTAATTCTAAAGAGAATTCAAGCTTTGAAATGCGAACTCGTCGTCAACCGGTTAATCTGATGTTGCGATGCAACACCGGCGACCAGTGGACGGAGCCCAATTTGGTGCTCACGTGGTGATGCCCGGCTTGACGCCCCGCAAATGTGTCGGGCGGAGGGCGCCAACCGTGGCGGCATCTGCAAGAGCACGCCGCACCGCGACCCAGTGGGTATATATTTCCTCTCCGACAGTCTCGATCAATTGGTCTCGCAGCGGCCCGGAGATCTGCTCGTATTCAAACTGCGACAGCTTTGCATACCAGGCATTGCGGTTCCGCGTGGCGACCCCGGTAAATCCGGCTTGTCGCATTACGGCAGCAGTTTCCTCACCCGTCGCCATGGCGAACTTGAGGTGACCGAGGTCACGAAACCTGGCGAATTCGGGAGAACTCTCGGTATTTTCTCCACCGAGCCAGTCGCTGGCGACAAAAATTCCCCCTGGCCGCAGGACGCGCAAAACGTCGCCATAGAGGGCGGCTTTGTCCTTGATGTGTATGAGCGCGTCCTTGCTGAACACGATATCGAACGTGCCATCCGGAAAGGGCAGCGGTCCGGGCTCGACCAACTGAAACGTTGTCTTGCCTGCGACGTGGGCCTCTTGCGCGTTTTGCTCGGCGCGCGTGAGTAGCGGCGCCTCGATGTCTATGGCTGTGACATGCGCGGCACCGAGGTCGCGCGTCAAAACGATGGCCGGGCCGCCGGTGCCGCATCCGATATCGAGCACGTGCTGGCCTGCAAGATCCACCCCTTTGACAATTTCGCCGACCTCTTCAGGACCTCCAGGGGAAAGAAATCCAATGCCCCAAATTGTCTCTAAGCGCTGAACAAAATCATCCGGATACTGCAGCTCTTCACCGCTCATCAGGGCACCTCTCGTCTCGTGTTCTGCCATGCGAACGGTGCAAGCAAAGCACTTGTCACGTGCTCAGCAAGTTGCGATATCGACACCACCGCCGGCGCGGGGTGCGCCGGCGGTGGGTGTTGTTTGAGGCCGCGCGGGGCGCGCTAGTAGACGACGACGGAGCGGATGCTCTCGCCGGCGTGCATCAGGTCGAAGGCCCTGTTGATGTCGTCGAGGGGCATGGTGTGGGTGATCATCGGGTCGATCTGGATCTTGCCGTCCATGTACCAATCGACGATCCGCGGCACGTCGGTGCGGCCCTTGGCGCCGCCGAAGGCGGTGCCGCGCCAGACCCGGCCGGTCACCAGCTGGAACGGC
>JAUVMS010000134.1 GCA_030600135.1 Hyphomicrobiales bacterium
GCGCTCCTCAAGATTTGTCAGCAACGCGGCGAGATCGCCTGCCTTGGCGATAACCGGGCCCGAGGTGGCGCGAAATCCCACGCCCAACTCGCGTGCCATGATCTGCGCCAATGTGGTTTTGCCGAGCCCCGGCGGGCCAGCAAAAAGAACATGATCGAGCGCGTCGCCTCGCGCCTTCGCGGCTTCGATGAATACCTTGAGGTTGGAGCGGGCCCGTTGCTGGCCGATGAACTCAGCGAGCGTCTGGGGCCGTAGCGATGCTTCGGCGCCATCAGCCTCGCGTTTGACCCCTTCGACCAGGCGGTCCGTCATGTGCGCCCCCTCGTGGATTTGAGTAACGTACGTTCGCGATTCGGTCCCAGGGAGCTTCTAGCATGATTTGTGGCTGGATTGGGGTATGGACCTCACACTCTCAACATTGTGCAAGGCCGCTTCGGGCGATGCAGATTTTGTAGCTGTGCATTATCGGCGGTCCCTTTGGCATTGCGATTAGGCGAGCCTGAAGCCACGATGTGTCCGAAACGGCAATTGCCTAACCAGTCAACTGCGGAGCCAGACGGCATGAACCCACAAAGCAAAGCGGCTTCCAATAAGTTGTATAGGGCTAGCGACGATTGTTCCGCCGTCGCCCGAATGTCGCTGGTTCGCCGCCATCTGCAAGCCCCTTCCGTCCGCCGTGCGCGGCGAGGCCCGCCGACGGCCCTGAGCCTCATCGCGTTGGTCCTGGCGGTCGCACCCGCGGCGGGCCGCGATCCGTTTCCCGGCATCATCGGCACGGACGACCGCACGATCGCCGACAGCACCAAGGCACCCTGGAACGCCGTGGGGCACGTCAATGTCGGCGGCTACCGACGCATCAAACAATGCACCGGCACGCTGGTTGCGCCCGATATCGTCATCACCGCAGCGCATTGCTTGACCGAGCCAGGCTCGAAAGAGCGTCCGCCGCTTGCAAGAGTTCATTTCCTGGCCGGTGTGAGGCGCGACAAATACCTCGGGCATGGCCGCGCCAAGTGCCTCAAGTTCTTGCCGGGCTTCGAGGCGGCAAACGCGGCCGGCAAGCGCCGCCTGGCTTCGGATATTGCGGTTATCGTGCTCGAAGAAGCGATTGCCACACCGCCCGCGGCTCTGCTGACGGGAGGTTCCGTGCCTGCCGGAAAAATACTCATCCACGCAAGCTATCCGCGCGATCGCCGTTTTCTGCTGTCGGCGGATCTCAGCTGCCAGCTTAAGGGAGTGAAACGTGGTCTTTGGTTTACCGACTGCGACACAAATCACGGCAGCTCCGGTGGACCGTTGTTCATCTATCGCGATGGCAGGCCGCAACTCGCCGCCGTCATGGTGGCCGTGATCGCGCGAAAATTTGCCGTTGCCGTGCCGGCATCTACCTGGGCGTCGCTGGTGACGTCGCGTGGGTGCAAATAAGGCGGGAAGATTAACTCTGCATCCGCCCAATTGATCATGACACACACGATTGCGTGTTCACGAGCTTCTGTATTGCCTATACACTTTCATTGAAACAGTGAAGAATAGAAGAATTCTTTATCGAGTTACTCGTGATGAGCTCTATCGATGTTGGCGCGTATTTTTCAGAATGTTGGCACTTCGAAGAAATTCACGCGAGTTATGACGCTCGTGGCTCTGCCCACCATTGTTCTTGCGGCGCCGGTTGCCGGCTTCGTCGTGAGCGAACTGACGCTCTTTGCGCAATGGCAACGCGAACAAGCCGAGGCACTGGGTGACGACGATGCATCCTATGGAGCCGGCTTCGTCGTTCTCAACGAAAGCGCTGGCGGCGGCTTTGGTGGCGATATCACGAAGCCAAAATACTGGTCGCGAAAACGAAAGGGGAATGGTGGCAAGAGCGCAAAAATTAGCAATGGGCAACGGTCGGGGGTGCTGACGTCGCAGCCGCCACCAAATGCCTTCAGTTTCTTTCAAGACTGGCAGTCCTTACCGTCGGCACCGACGCTCGGGGGAACCTATCGAACCGTTTGCGTGCGCACCTGCGATGGCTATTTCTGGCCGATGAGCTATTCCGCGACATCCATGCAATTCGACCTCCACGCAGCCGCCTGCCAGGCGAGCTGCGAGGCGCCGGCAAGGCTGTTTTACTATGCTAATCCGGGCCAGGAACCGATCGACATGGTGGACCTGGCCGGCCAGCCCTACAACACATACGACTTTGCCTGGCGCTATCAATCGGCCTACGATGCGCAGTGCAAGTGCCGGCCACACCCCTGGGAACCGGCGGCAATCAAGCGCCATGAAACCTATGCCCGCTTGCAAAAGGAGGGTAAATTGGCTGCTTATTTGGACGCACTGCCAGAGCCCATGAGCCTCGGTCGGGTTCCGCCGCGACGGGCACTGGGGACTGGCACACACGGCCCCACGGTTGGCAAGAAGCGGCGCGCACGATGGCAATTTCAGGTTTTCGCACCACGGAACTGATGGTGCCGGACGCGGTTCGTGACCGGTTCGTGGAGAGGCGTCATTTGGCTCCACTCCGCCCTTGTCCAAAACGGATACTTTGGTCGGAAAGCCAGTTTTTTGTTGCGACGGGCTCTCCAATGGAAGTCTGCTTTTGCCTCCTGTGACATGTTGTGGAGGGAAATCTGCGATGTCGGATGCCACAAGTAAGATGCCAGCCCAAGCGCTGCTTACCAGTCGCGATATTGCGGAATTGCCCGAGGCCCACGTGCGTCATCCGTGGAACGCGAATTCCGAGGTGTACTTGAAGCGGCTCTCGCATATCACCGGTCTCGGCCGCGTGGCGCTATCGATTGCGCGGGTGCCGCCAGGACGGGAGAGCTTTGTTTATCATTGCCACGAGCGTGACGAGGAGTTCGTGTTCATCCTGTCCGGTCGCGGCAAGGCGGAGATCGGCGAGCACGCGTTCGATGTCGGACCGGGCGACTTCATGGGATTTCCGGCTCCCGGCGGGCCGGCCCATCATTTGCTCAACCCGTTCGATGAGGACTTGGTCTACTTGATGGGCGGGGAAAGCTCCGGCTTTGATATTGGCCATTTCCCGAAGCTCGGACGGCACATCATTTTCACCACCACAGGCATACAGGGCGTCGACGATCAGGCGCTCGCCCAGATGACCTTCGCCGATTGGCTGGCGGACGATGATGGCGGCGGCTAGGGCGCGACGTGTGGTGTGGACTATTTGATGCCTTGGGCGGTGGCGACGTAGGCTTCGGTGAGGCGTTCGGGCGCCTTGACCAGGCGGTCCTTCCAGGCGCCGAGTCTGAGCCCGGTTTGAATGAGCCCGCGCATCATGCCGACGTGCTCGGTGAGGCCCACGGCCTGGCCGCCGATCAAGCGGTCGCCGTCGAACTCGAGGCGCAGATAGCGCCAGCCCGCTTCGTCGAGCAGCTGGCCGCGATCGCCGCCCTCGATGCCCATCCACGAGCCGAACGAGGAGGAAACCAGCCCGATGGTGTCGAGCACGTTCATGTTGAGGCTGCCGCGGTGCGGCGTCGGATTGCCAGCCATGTTGAGGGCGGCGATGTGGCCGTGCTCGACCGCCACCGGTTGAATGGCGAGGACGTCGAACTGGCCGCTCGAGAGGTCGCGGGCCTCGGCCACGTCGCCGGCGGCGTAGATGTCGGGGGCGCTCGCGCGCAGGTGATCGTCGACGCTGACGCCGGCCCCGAGCTCGAGGCCGCTGGCCTGCAGAAAGCCGATGTTGGGGCGCACGCCGGCGGCGATCACCACCAGCTTGGCGGCCATGGTCTCGCCGTTGTCGAGGGTGACTTTGAGGGTCTCGTCGACGGGCGCCGGCGGGGCCGTGGGCTCAGGCGGGCGCTGCCCGAAGAGGCGGGCGAAAAAGCCCGGCTCGGGCTGCGGCGCGGCCGGTTTCGCCGCTTCAGGCTTGGCGATGGCCTTGACCGTGGTGCCGGTCAGAACCCGCACGCCCTTGGCTTCGCACCAGCGCTTCAACATGGTGCCGGCGGCCTCGTCGAGCATGCGTGGCACCATGCGGTCGCCCATCTCGACGACCGTCAGCTGCACGCCCTTGGCCACCAGCGCCTGCAAAATGATCGAGCCGATGAAACCGGCGCCGACCAGCACCACGGACGCGCCCGGCTCGGCCCGCTTGGCAATCTCGCGGGCATCGGCGAGCGTCCAGCAGGTCTGCACACCGGCCAGATCCAGCCCCTCGATGGGCGGGCGAATTGGGCTCGCGCCGGTGGCGATCAAGAGCCGGTCGAAGGCCAATTCGTCGCCGCCGTCGAGCTTTAAAATCTTGGCGCCGGCATCGAGGCTGCCGACCCGGGCCTGGCGCAGATCGATGCCGAGGTCGTCGTAATGCCCGGCGGCGGCGCGCAGATAGGTCCCCGTCTCGGCGATGTCGCCCTCCAGATAATAGGGGATCGCCATGCGCGAATAGGGCGGGGCGTCCTCGTCGCCGAGCAGCGTGATGCGATCGCCACCGCGGTGCTTGCGGATGGTCTCGGCCGCGGTTACGCCAGCCGGACCGGCGCCAATGATGACGTGGTGCATGCGCCGCTCTCCTCGAAGCAACTGGTGGAGGTGGTGCAAGTCAAGTGGGCAGACGCCCACTTGACTTGCTTGGAGGCCTTCAGAGCCCGAGCCTCGACAGCGTTTCGTTGGTCGGCACACCCTCGTTGGTCCAGCCGCGCAGCTCGTAGTATTCCGGCAGCATCTTGTCGAGGCCGCTCACCAAACCCTCCGCCGGGCCGGTCTTGGCGGCATCCTTCATGAGACGCTCCGGCAGCTTGTCGTCGGCCGCGGTAAAGCCCGCCTGGTTGTTGAACTGACGCTCCAGGTTCCAGATCCGCTCGCCACATTCGAGCAAGCTATCGGGCGACCAATTGCCCTCGCACGCGGCATCCACCTGAGGCGCGATGTCCTCCAGCGTCCAGGCAAAGGTCGTGAACAAGCAAAGCCCGGATGAATCGACCGCCGCGGTCGCGTCCTGGAATGCCTTCACCAACCCGGCCTTGCCATCGGTTGCCAGTGGATCGGTCTTTTCCGGAATGCCGAGGATTTCAGAGGCCACCGTATAGGAACGCAGATGGCACGCGCCTCGGTTTGACGTCGCGTAGGTCAGACCCATGCCCTGAATGCCGCGCGGATCGTAGGCCGGGAATTCCTGGCCCTTGACCGTTTGCGACAGCTCCGGGCGGCCGTATTTGGCGCAAAGCCGGGCCGAGCCCTGACCAAGTTCCCTGCCGAAACCTTCGGCTTTGCCGGTCAATTCGACCGCCGTCGTCAAAGCTTCAGCCGAGCCGAACTTGAGCTCGAGGCCGCCCGTGATCTCGTTGTTGATCACGCCTTCCTCGTAAAGCTCCATGGCGGCACCCACAGTCGAGCCGAAGGAGATCGGATCGATCCCCTGCTCGTTGCAGATGAAGTTGGCATAGGTCAACGCATCGAGGTCCTTGACACCGGTCGCCGCGCCCAGTGCCCAGGCCGCTTCGTACTCGAGGCCGCCCGAGGCATGCCAATACTCCGGCTTGTTGACGACAGTATAATGTTCCTCATTGATCTTGGAGATGCGCCCGCAAGCAATAGTGCAGGCAAAGCAACCCTGATTGGCCAAAAGATTGGGTTTGCCGTCCTTGCCTGAAGGCTCGGCCATGGCCTCGGCCGAGATGTCGTGGGCGCCTTCGAACTGGATGTCGCGTGAGTTGCGGGTCGGCAGGGCGCCGGCCTCGTTGATCACGTTCATCAGCACCTGGGTACCATAGGTCGGCAACCCTTCGCCGGTAACGGCATTTTCCGCCAGCGTCTTCTTGCCCGCGGCAGTCGCCGCCAAGAAGGTTACAGGATCATTGACCGCGACGCCGCCGGTGCCGCGCACGGCTACCGCCTTCAGGTTCTTGGAGCCCATCACAGCGCCCACGCCCGAGCGTCCCGCCGCACGGTGCAAGTCGTTGACGATGCAGGCGTAAAGCACTGCGTTTTCACCCGCCACACCGATCGTCGAGACGTGCATCATCGGGTCCTGATGGGCCGACTTGATTGCCGCGTCGGTTTCCCACACCGATTTGCCCACGAGGTCGGAGGCATCATGCAGCGTCGCCTTGTCGTCGATCACCGAGAGATAAACCGGGTTTGCCGACTTGCCCTCGAAGATGATCATGTCCCATCCGGCGAACTTCAGCTCGGCGCCCCAGTAGCCGCCCGAGTTCGAACAGGCGATTGCGCCGGTCAACGGTCCTTTGGTGATCACCGAATAGCGACCGCCGGTCGAAGCGCAGGTTCCGGTCAATGGGCCGGTGGCGAAAATTATCTTGTTGTCGGGTCCTAGCGGGTCGACTTTCGGGTCAACCTCCTCGACCAGATAGCGTGAGGCCAGACCGCGCTGGCCCAAATACTTGTCCGCCCAATCCATGTTGAGCGATTCCGGTGTGCAGGTGCCGTTCGTCAGGTTCACCCGCAAAATTTGTCTTGTCCAGGCCATGGCGTCCTCCCTAATTCGCTTGCGCGCCAGCGTCGGTGCGCTTGGCCCACGCCGCCATTTTGTCGTAACCCGCCTGCTCAACGTCGGTGTAGACGATGGCGTCGGTCGGGCACGCCTTGGCGCACGCCGGGTCACCGCCGCACATGTCGCACTTGATGACTTTGCCCGTGGTGGCGTTGTAGTTCACCGTGCCGAACGGGCAGGCGATGGTGCACACCTTGCAGCCGACACACAGGCTGTCGTTCACGTTCTTGACGCCGAAGGCGTCGGTCGTGATGGCGTTGGTCGGGCAGGCTTGCTGGCACCAGGCTTCATCACATTGCGTGCAGGTGTACGGTACGAAGCGCGCGTTCTGGTGAAAATCAAACACCCGGATCCGCGACTTGGCCGGATTGAACACACCTTCCTTTTCATAAGAACATGCAAGCTCGCATTGCTTGCACCCGGTACACTTGCCCGGATCAATCACCAAAGCTCGCTGCATAATCTTTACCTCCCTAAACGCTCGCAGATCAGCCAGAAACGGCAAACCTCATACGACACCTTAAGAACTCACACCCCCTCTACACAAGCCAGACTTCGGCCGCCCACGTACTTTTCTTGGCAAAGCCACCGCCATGCCACGCATTTCGCGGTCGCTTGGGACAATCAATCGTGTAATCTCAAACTGCCTTTCCCCCTAGGAAAAGCACCTTGGACAACCAGTCAATCCAGTAGAGCACGCACCTCCAAAAGCGCGCTAGTCGCGAATGTAGGCTAGCCGTGATCTCCAAGGCGGCGCTCATCGGGATACGTACTGGTGCGCGGCACCCGTCCCTCGCGCAGCGCCCGCTGAACGCCCTGCCAATAGTCGGTGGTCAGCAGATCGCCATGAACGCGACGAAAATGCCGGCGCAACGATCTGTTTTCCAGCAGCAATCCCGCCTCGATCTCCTCCGGAAGAAAAATCACGCCATCCTCGAAGAACCAGTCGGGCACGTCCTCCTCGCCGTCCATCCGCTCGAGATTTGACCGGATCTTCACCTCGGTGAGCCGCTCGAGTGCATCATAGTCAAACAGATAGACCTTGCGGATTGGGCTCACGCCATAGTTGCGACCGTCGAGATCTTTGTTGAAAATGTTCGCTGCGGCATTGTTTTTGATACTATGCCCGAGATTGACGATTACCTTTCTTGCGTCCTCATCAGTGGCTGTTTCGAGAAAATTCGTCAGCGGTATCATTTTCATTTGGACAATTAGGTTCTTGAAGACGATTTCGTCATCCTGGAGAGCAACCATGCCTCCAGCTTCGTTGAGCAATTCGGCAAGAATTTCCTCGCCAAAAAACGATCGCGGCAATGTCGTGTTGTAGTAGATCACGTTGTCGAGCATGCTGCCGGTGCGATTGATCTCGTGAACGCGCTTGTATTTCTGCAAAACCGCATCGACACCCTCAAAGACGCCCCACTTGTAATTCTTTGTCGGACGATCGCGTATCACCTTGAGCACGAACGCCGACGACGGCGCCGAGAACCCGATCGCCACCGTTCCCGAATGGCCAACGGCGCGGGCGAACACCTCGCCATTTCGCGCCAGTTCGGTTTCGAGTTCGCGGCGCACGGCGATTTTGCCGACGTGGTTGAAACCGATCGTCGAATAGTGCAGTCCAAGTGGGCGCTTTCGCATCATGGTGTGCAGGAATTCGGCGAGCTCGTGGTAGAATTCGCTTGTTACGTGAAAATTGGCGAGCGTCGAGCTGAACACATATTGCAGTTCGTCACTCTCAAGCA
>JAUVMS010000055.1 GCA_030600135.1 Hyphomicrobiales bacterium
CACCTTCAGCGCACCCAGCATGGTGTCGTCGTATGTCATCGGCGAGTTGGCGTTGATCAGGCTGGTGATACAGCAGTTTTGATCGACAAATTCGTCGCCGAAAACAAGCTTGGCCATAGCGACGGTGTCTTCGGCACGCGAGGGATGTGTCACCGAACCCATGAACGGCTTATCGGAATAGCGGATATGGCTGTAGACCATATCCAAATGGCGCTTGTTCACAGGCACATCGACCGGCTCGCACACCGTGCCACCGGAATGGTGAATCGCCGGCGCCAAATAGGCGAGCTTAACGAAATTCTCGAAGTCCTCGAGCTTGGCATAGCGCCGCTCACCGTCGAGGTCGCGCACGAACGGTGGACCGTAAACCGGTGCAAACACCGTGCTCTTGCCGCCGATTTCGACAGAACGCGCTGGATTGCGCGCGTGCTGCGTAAAGCTTTCAGGCGCGGTCTTCAAAAGCTCGCGGCAAAGCCCACGTGGAAACCGCACGCGCTCGCCCTTGACGTCGGCTCCGGCTTCTTTCCACATGCCGAGCGCTTCGTCGTCGTCGCGAAAGTCGATGCCGATCTCGGCAAGCACGGTTTCGGCGTTTTGCTCGATGAGTGACAGCCCTTCGTCGTTCAAGATCTCGAACGGTGCCAACTTGCGATCGATGTACGTGAGTTGCTCAAGCGCAACGCCGCGTCGCGCGGCCCGCCGCCCTTCGGCGCCACGCCTACGCCGACCACCACTTGTCGTACCCGTCTCAGTCGCGTTGTGCTCTTCGCTCACAGGGCCCTCCGGGGCAATTGATCGCCAACCCCACTCCCACTCTATCAGTGTTTACAAGATACAGTATCACGGTCTAACCGAGCGCTGTGCCGCAAAGCCGTCTTTCGACGGCAATTGAAATTCCCAGAACGACATTGCCGGTCTATCGTCGCCCCAAAATCCGACAATTGTTCGAATAATTGCCAATTGCTCGTTCAGCAACAATCAACCAGCGTCGCAATAAGATATGAGCCTGTCGCAAAAAGGCATTGCGCTCGCTGATCATACGAGGCGATAACAGCGTCCTGTCGATTGCGCCGCCCGCGCCGCCCGATGGAGGATATGGCATGTCCGACGAAGAGGATATCGTTCTCTCAGAACTAGCTGACGATGAACTCGTCCAACAGATGCATGACGACCTCTACGATGGCCTGAAAGAGGAGATCGAGGAGGGCACGAACATCCTGCTCGAACGTGGTTGGCAACCTTACAACATCCTGACGCAAGCGCTTGTCGAGGGCATGCGCATCGTCGGCGAGGATTTCCGCGATGGTATCCTCTTCGTGCCGGAGGTGTTGCTGTCGGCCAATGCCATGAAGGCAGGTATGTTTATCCTGCGCCCTTTGCTTGCTGAAACTGGCGCGCCCACGCTCGGCACAATGGTCATCGGCACGGTCAAGGGCGATATTCACGACATCGGCAAGAACCTCGTCGGCATGATGATGGAGGGTGCCGGCTTCGAAGTCTTCAACATTGGCAT
Organism: Hyphomicrobiales bacterium; assembly: GCA_030600135.1. Taxonomy (GTDB): domain Bacteria; phylum Pseudomonadota; class Alphaproteobacteria; order Rhizobiales; family JAUVMS01; genus JAUVMS01. The sequence continues at coordinate 1,514 of JAUVMS010000055.1, forward strand.
CAACAACCCGGTTGAGAATTTCCTCGAGGCAATCGAGCAGCATAAACCCGACATCATCGGCATGTCTGCACTACTCACCACGACGATGCCATACATGAAGGTCGTGATCGATACGCTCATCGAAAAGGGCATGCGAGACGATTTTGTCGTTCTCGTTGGTGGCGCCCCATTGAATGAGGAATTCGGTAAAGCCATTGGCGCAGACAGTTATTGCCGTGATGCTGCAGTAGCGGTTGAAACCGCGAAGGATTTCATGAAGCGCAAACACAATCAGATGAGCGCATCCGCCTGATTGTAGAAAGCTTTTAGTGAGCGAGCTTGGGCAATGTCGATGTAGACTCGACTCGTCGAACGAACAAGCCTAGTAGGGCTGTCTTATGGAATTGGCTCCGAGCGAGACCCATGACTTCAAACGCGGCCAGGGCAGCGTCCTGCTCATAGCTTGTGGCGCACTTGCTCGTGAGATCATTCAACTCATCGAGCTCAACAACTGGCAACACCTTGACGTCGCTTGTCTGCCGGCCAAGTTACACAACACGCCCGAGCAAATCCCCGAAGCGGTTCGGGAAAAAATCCGTACCAACCGAGACAAGTACAACCGCATTTATGTCCTTTATGCGGACTGCGGGACGGGCGGTCTCTTGGACAAGGTCCTCGAGGAAGAAGGCGATGTCGAGCGAATTCCAGGCCCTCATTGCTACTCCTTCTTCGCTGGCAACGACGTCTTTGAGGCCCGCGCCGAAGACGACATGCGGGCGTTCTTCTTGACCGACTATCTATGCCGCCATTTCGACAAGTTGGTTTGGGAGGGCTTCGGCCTCGACCGCCATCCCGATATGCCGTCATTCGTATTTGGCAACTATGAAAAGGTTGTCTTTCTCGCCCAAACCAAAGACGAGGCACTGGAGCGCCAGGCCGCCGAGATTGCCCATCGTCTCGGCCTCGCCTACGAGTATCGTTTCACCGGCATGGGCGACCTCGCGAGCTATATGGCGACGGCAAAATGAACTCGGGTCGGTATTCGCAATGCCCATGTCGCCTTTGAGCAGCCCAACCGACTGAAAACAGTCCAGTCTCCGCGGCCAATAAGCGAGGGACGCGACAACCCTCGGCGAGGGGAGTATTGAGCCATGTACGCGCTGCGTCGCTTTGCGGTGCGCCATTCCCGCTCTTATGAATGGTTTTACCAAAGATTCGAGCGTGCCATTGTCGCCCTCGACCCGATGTTTCGCACACTTGGCTACCAGCGGGTTGAACGGCCTGTCGCGTTCATCGAATGGGGCGTCAAGAGCCTGCTCTTCGACTGCAAGATGTGCGGTCAGTGCGTGCTCTCGTCGACCGGCATGTCATGCCCGATGAATTGCCCGAAGAACCTGCGCAACGGTCCCTGCGGTGGCGTCAGACCCGATGGCTCTTGCGAGGTTAAGCCGGAGATGCGCTGCGTTTGGGTTGATGGCTGGGACGGTGCCAGCCGCATGCGCCACGGTCTCGAGCGCATTGCCGTCGTGCAACCACCAGTCAATCGTGCCCTCGAGGGCTCCTCGAGTTGGTTGCGTGTGGCGCGTGAAAAGGCAGCGATGGGCCGCGATGCCCATGTTTCAGCGGATCCGTCGAAGTATGCGCTTGCCCGTGCATTTCGCCGTGCCCGCAGGTTGGAGCCGGCATCGGCCCCGCTTGCCAAGGAACCGGCCGCTGCTTTGGCCGATCAAGCGGTGGCTGAAACCACCGCCGTCTATGACGCACCGTCTGCCGCCGACCCCAAAAGCGAGGAGCCGGGCCAATGATGCCGTTCCCGGCGCCCGAACCCTACGATCCGACCACCGATCCACTGCCGACGCCGCCTGACAACCACTATTCGTCGTCGAGGCTGGAGCGCGTTTTGCGGCGTGGCTGGTTTGCCGTCACGGCTGAACTCAATCCTCCGGATTCGGCGGATCCAATGGATGTCCTCAAAGCCGCCGAGCCGCTCAGGGACGTAGCTGACGCGATCAACGCCACCGACGCATCGGGCGCCAATTGCCACATGTCCTCGATGGGTATTTGCTCAATCCTCTCGCGCGTCGGCCTTGGGGTCGTATTGCAGATCTCCTGTCGTGATCGCAATCGCATCGCCATCCAAGGCGACGTGCTCGGGGCCGCCGCCATGGGGGTCGGCAACATTCTTTGCCTAACCGGCGACGGCGTCGGCGTTGGTGATCAACCAGGCGCCAAACCGGTGTTTGATTTTGACAGCGTGTCGCTCCTGCGGGCCTTGAAAACCATGCGTGATGAGAACACGTTCCTGTCCGGCCGCAAGCTCACGACGTCGCCACGGATCTTTCTTGGCGCGGCCGAGAATCCATGCGTCCCACCCTATGAGTGGCGGGCAAACCGTCTCAAAAAGAAAGTCCGTGCGGGCGCCGACTTCATTCAGACCAACTACGTTTACGACGTCGACTCGTTTCGACGGTTCATGGTCAAGGTTCGCGATATGGGGCTCCATGAAGACGCATTCATTCTCGTCGGCGTGGGTCCCATAGGCTCGCCGAAGACCGCGCGATGGATGCGTGCGAATGTGCCCGGAATTCATATTCCCGATGCTCTGATCGAGCGCCTCGAGCGAGCCGAGAAACCGGGCCTAGAGGGCAAGAAAATCTGTATCGAGCTGGTCCAGCAAATCCGTGAAATCGAGGGTGTTGCGGGAATTCATGTCATGGCCTATCGGCGCGAGCACCTGGTTGGCGAGATCATCGAGGAAACCGGCGTTCTCAAGGATCGCATTGCCGAGAACAGCCTCCAAGCGCCGGCCACAGGAAAGGACGCGTCATGACTTCGCCGGTGCAAGACGCCAATCGATCAAACGAGCGGGCCGAGGTTGCGCACTCAAGCGGCCGCGCTACCTTGGTCGCCGGCACCGTTCAAACCCAGTGCCTCGCAGGCCTTGATCGTCATACCCGCCTGGTTGAGGGTGAAAATATGGAAATGCTCGACGCCATTTTCGGCGAGATCCCTAACCTGCTCGCAAATCACCTCCGCGGCGACCTTAAGATGATCGGCACTATCGGCCCCTTCGAACCGATCGGCCAGCGACTGCGGTACGCTGGCCCGGCACCGGGCAGCAAACGAGGTCATTTTCTCAAAATCCAGGATCGGCAGAATGCCGGGCACGATGGGTGCGGTGATGCCCCTTTTTTGCGCCAGATCCAGGAACCGATAGTAGTCGTCGTTGTTGAAAAAGAATTGCGTGATCGCGCGGTCTGCTCCGGCACCGCATTTGTGCGCAAGCATGTCTAGATCAGCCTCGAGCGAGGGCGCATCGGGATGTTTTTCAGGGTATGCGGCAACCGAGATTTCAAAATCGCCGGTTTGCTTGAGAAACGAAATGAAGGCCGGCGTCGAGCGAAAAAACCCTGGTCCGCCATAGAGATCAGGCGCCCGGCCCTTTGGCGCATCACCTCTGAGGGCGATAACGCGTCCGACACCGGCCTGCTTGAGCTTGCGCGCGAATGTCGCCAGTTTCCACGCAGGCGTGGCCACGAATGTCAGATGGGATGCCGTATCGATGCCAGAATCGCGGTAGAGATCGACCACGGTATCAAACGTCCCATCATAGGTGGAGCCGCCGGCACCGTATGTCACCGTGAGAAATGCAGGCGAAAAGGGCTTCAATTGCCGAGCGGTATCTCGAAGCCGGGATTGGGCCTCTGGCGAGCGCGCCGGAAAAAACTCGAAGCTGACTGTGATATTGGAGCCCATGCGATCCTTCACAATGCTAGGACAAAACCATACGTCGAACGTCTGGAAACTGCGCAATGCGGCAGCGGCCTTCAAGATACATCCCGGTACGGACGCTCGCAAGGCAATGGCTGCCAACTCGTGAACAAAGCGTAGGTTGTTGCCTAGACAATCAAAATAATGCAACTACCGGCCCAAATAGGGACCTGAGAGCAGATTATGACAAAGACGATCGTCGCCTCCGCCAGCAAAGAATCAATCATTGGTTTCGACCAGCCATTTTGTGTTATCGGCGAGCGAATCAACCCGACCGGGCGCAAGAAACTTGCTGCTGAAATGGAAGCGGGCAATTTTGAAACCGTCCAAGCCGATGCCCTGGCCCAGGTTGCCGCTGGCGCCACAATGCTTGACGTCAATGCCGGCGTCACCGCCGTCAATCCCAACGAAACCGAGCCGCCGCTCCTCGCGGCAACGGTTAAGCTCGTGCAAAACCTCGTCAATGTGCCATTGTCCATCGACTCCTCGGTTCCCTCGGCCCTACGAGCAGGGCTCGAGGTTTGCCAAGGCCGCCCCCTGGTCAACTCGGTGACTGGCGAGGAGGATCGCCTCGAGACGGTGCTCCCGCTGGTGAAACAGTACAATGTGCCCGTGGTTGCCATTTCCAACGACGAGTCGGGCATTTCCGAAGACCCTGATGTGCGCTTCGACGTCGCCAGAAAAATTGTCGAACGCGCCGCCGACTATGGCATTCCCGCCCATGACATCGTGGTCGATCCGCTGGTCATGCCGATCGGCGCCATGGGCACGGCCGGTCTGCAGGTTTTCGCGCTTGTGCGCCGCCTACGAGAGGAACTGAAGGTCAACACGACCTGCGGCGCCTCGAACGTTTCTTTCGGCCTTCCGAATCGACATGGCATCAACGCTGCATTCCTGCCAATGGCGATCGCTTCGGGCATGACCTCGGCGATCATGAACCCGTGCCGCCCGCAGGAAATGGAAATGGTTCGCGCCGCCAACGTTCTGATGTCGACCGACGAAAACTGTGCATCTTGGATCAAGACCTATCGCGAACCGGCACAAGGGAATGCATCGGGTGGTGGTGAAGGTCGGCGCCGCGGCGGGCGACGCCGTCGTGTCGGCTAGCGAGCGAAAAGGGGACGCCGGAGGAATGGACGACAGAGTGACGGACGTCGAGCAAGATGCACCGGTCAAAGACGCGCTCGTTCTCTTTATGCCGAGCGGGCGACGGGGTCGCTTTGCTATCGGCACACCGGTGCTCGACGCCGCACGCTCGTTGGGCGTCTACATCGAATCGGTCTGCGGCGGGCGCGGACTGTGCGGGCGTTGCCAGATAACGGTCGCCGAAGGCAAGTTCGCCAAGCACGGCGTAACCAGCGCCGCAACCCACCTCTCCCCATTCTCCACTACCGAAGAGCGCTACGCCTCGAAGCGCACCTTGGCGGCCGATCGCCGGCTCAGCTGTTCAGCACTTGTCGCCGGTGACCTCGTGATCGACGTGCCAACCGATGTCCAGGTCAACCGTCAAGTTGTCCGCAAGCGGGCTGAATCTCGTGCCATTCCACGCGATTTGATGACCGATCTTTGCTATGTCGAGGTCGAGCAGCCGGATATGGAGCACCCGTCGGGCGATCTCGAACGCATTTTGGCGGCGCTCGAGAACGATTGGGGCATCAAGGACCCGACCGTTGATTTTCATCTTCTGCCACGCGTCCAAACGCTCTTGCGCCTGGGCGAATGGAAAGTAACCGCCGCTGTCAGCGAGGCTGCCGGCCGCCCGGCGGTAACCGCACTGTGGCCGGGATTTCACAATTCGGCCCTGGGCCTCGCCGTTGACATTGGCTCGACCACCATCGCGGCCCACCTCTCGTCTCTGCTTTCGGGCAGGACGCTGGCGTCTGCTGGCACCTCCAATCCACAAATCCGCTTCGGCGAAGACCTCATGAGCCGGGTCTCCTACGTGATGATGAACCCAGACGGCCATCAAGCGCTGACCAAGGCCGTGCGCGAAGCAATCACAACGCTCATTGGCAAAGTCTGCGCCGAGGCCGGGGCCGATGCGACCGACATCATCGACGCCGTCTTTGTCGGCAATCCGATCATGCATCACCTGTTTCTCGGCATCGATCCGCGAGAGCTTGGCGGTGCACCTTTTGCGCTCGCAACATCCAATGCGCTCAATTTTCGCGCCAGCGATCTCGGATTGCCCATCAATGAGGGCGCCAGGGTTTACACCCTTCCCTGTATTGCAGGGCACGTCGGGGCCGATGCCGCAGGTGCCACGCTTGCCGAAGGGCCACATCGCTCCGATGGTATCACCCTGTTGGTCGACGTCGGCACCAACGCCGAAATCGTGCTCGGAAGCAGGGAACGGATTGTCGCTGCCTCATCACCAACCGGACCGGCCTTTGAAGGGGCCGAGATCTCCTGCGGCCAGCGGGCCGCGCCAGGCGCCGTTGAACGTGTCCGCATCGACCCGCAAACCCTGGTGCCGCGTATCCGCGTGATTGGCGTCGATGCCTGGTCCGACGAACCGGAGTTTGCCGAGAAAGTCGATCAAGTCGGCGTCACCGGCGTTTGTGGCTCCGGCATCATTGAAGCCATTGCCGAGATGTACCTTGCCGGCATTATCACCTCGGATGGTGTTCTCGACGGCAGCCGCGCCGAGGTGAGCGACCGCATCATCGCAGACGGTCGCACGTTCTCCTATGTGCTGTGGCGAGGCGATCATCAGCTGACGATCACGCAAAACGATGTGCGCAGCATCCAGTTGGCCAAGGCGGCGCTCTACGCCGGCGTCAAGTTGTTGATGGACCGCTTGGGCATTGGCGAGGTCGATCGCATCAAGCTTGCCGGCGCCTTCGGCACCTACATCGATCCGAAGTATGCCATGGTCCTGGGCCTCATTCCGGACTGTGATGTCAAGAAGGTGTCATCCGTTGGCAACGCCGCAGGTACGGGCGCCCGCATGGCGCTCTTGAACAAAGGATATCGCAAGGAAATCGAGGACTTGGTGAGCCGCATCGAGAAGATCGAAACGGCGCTGGAAAGCAAGTTCCAAGAGCACTTTGTGAACGCGATGGCACTGCCTAACAAGATCGATCCGTTCCCGAAACTGAGACAGTCCGTCGAGTTGCCGGCACCCAAGACAATCGAACCGAGCGACGGCGGCGGCCGACGCCGACGCAGGCGCAAAGTTTAGTCCGAACTTGCCCAGTTGCCTCAATCAGGCCTCTGTTCCGTACGCAGGCGCATCATCGCTGCCACGCCGAACGCCGGCCCAATGGCCAGCATGGCCAATACAATCGGCCATCCCACCGTCGCGGCCAGTGCCGGCGCAATCTGAACTGTGGCGATGGTCAAGGTAAATCCGAGCGCCGTCTGCAAAGTCAAAAGGCTGCCGGCAAGCTCAGGCGGCGAGGCATCGGCGACCAGCGCCGAAAACTGAGCAGAATCCGGGATCACCGCGATCCCCCAGATGATGATCAGCACAAACGTCAGCCACACCGGCCCGCCAAATGTCAGCGCCGTGGCAATTGCCGCCAAACCGCTCACCACCATGGCGATGATGGTGACTTCGGCCTTGCCGATACGATCCGCGACCATGCCGGCGACAACGCACGCCAATCCGCCGAGCGCGATCGCCAGGAACGCTGTGAGCTTTGCCAGGCTCACCGCCTCGTCAGCACCGAGCTCGGAGCGATACGACACCGCAGCGGCCGCGCCGACCCAGGCCCACATGGCATAGAGTTCCCACATGTGACCGAAATAGCCCAAGTATGCCAAGCGAATCCGCCTATTTGTCCAAGCCGCCGAAATAGCGCGCGGATCGAATGCTACGGCACGCGCGTGATGCGGTCCAAGGCCGGCCAACATCACCAGCAAGGCGCCGCCTCCGGCGACTAGAGATGTGACAATCACTGTCAACCGCCAATCAGCTCCACCGAAGAACGAGGCGAGATGCGGCATGGCAGAGCCGACTGTGAGCGCGCCAACCAGCAACCCGACCAGAAGACCCCGATCCTTGAGCCCCCAGCCGACGGCAATCTTCATGCCGACCGGATAAACCCCGGCCATGAGCGCTCCGGTCAAGATCCGCAAAGTTATGGCTAAGTCGCCGCCAAGTGGCGCAACCAACAATCCGGCATTTGCGAGCGCCCCGGCAACGCCGCACATGCTGACGACCCAGCGCGGATCGAAGCGATCGGCAACGCCTGTCCAAGCAATCGCAAGCGCACCGATAACAAACCCGGCTTGCACGCCGCTCGACATTAGCGCCAGTCGCGTTGAGGAAATGTCTCCTTCGCGCACCATCTCCGGCAGGATCGCGGCCGACGTGAACCACAGGCTCATCACCGCAATTTCCGTCACGAGCAGGATCGCTATTGAAAACCACTTGCCCGACCGTAATGGCACCCTATCTGCTCCCCGCTGTTGGGGCCCACGGCTTGACGCCTCCAGCAACGCGGCAAAGGGCCCGAAATTCCTATGAGGATTGTGAGACGGGTACAATAGCCGGCACGCCCTTTTGCCGAGCGACCACACGGCTCATGTCCCTATCGATATGGGTGAGACGGTTCGCCATTAGCCAATTTGGGTTGTAGAGCGGTGATGCGTCGCCAGCGGCAGTGGCACTATCGACGATCGCCACTTGTACATCGCCCGATTTCTTGAGGACTCCAATCTTCGGCACACAGTCTCAAATCAGCATCAGGCAGACCACATTAGGCTTTGCGGGTTCGTCGGCGACTGGCGAACAACGACGCTGGCCGCCCGCAATTCGACCTGGTTCGTGCCCCAACCAATCCAGACGCATTTTCCAATACATGCGTCAAATATTCCCGTTCGCAGTACATGAATTCATCATGCTTGCTCACATCGTCAACTAGCGTGTAAGTAACATCCAAGCGCAGCTGATATTTGGCCCACGGCGCAATCAAAATTTTCGCCACGGAAGAGTTCCAAGTGACCAGAGTACTCCAAATCGATAAGGAGATTGACACGATTCGCTTCGCCGCCGGACAGCTGCCCGATGACAACCAACCTAGCGAGGCCGAAGTCCGTCACCAGCTCGCCACAATTGCTGCGAGCCCGGTTTTTCGCAATGCGCCGCGACTGCGCCCCCTGCTGACATTCATAGTTGAGGAAAGCCTCAACAATCGAGCGGATGATTTGACGTCGGGCCGTCTCGCGACCGCGCTATTCGGCAAGGCCGACATTACCGATCTCGACAAAACGCGGATTCGCGTCGCCGCAAACCGCCTTCGCGAGAAGCTTGATCACTTCTATGCGAGTTCAGGCGCGACCGACCACGTCGCGATCATCCTTGAGCCGGGCAGTTATGCGGCGCAGTTTCGTTATCGCAGAATTGAAGAAACGCCACCGATAAGCCCGCATCTTGATCTTGTTGAAAATGTGAGTTTGCCATTTGCGCAGTGCAACAATGTCCGCCCTTTGCTGATCGTCGACGGCTTCAAGGTTTTTGGCGCCAGCACCAAGGCGGAGTTCATTGCAACAAGCCTCAATGAAGAATTGATCGCAGCATTTGCAGGCAGCAGCTGGATGGTCGTCGCCGAAAACGTTGACCATCAGGCCAGGTCCGAACTCATTTCCTTTCCGACCACGACTCCGGTTGAAAGCGAGTTTGTCTTCGAAGGCGCGCTACGCCAGCAGGATCTCGGACTGCGCATGACGGCACGAGTGCGAACCAAACTCACAGGCGAGATCATATGGCGATATGCACGCGATTGGCACCTGGGCGAACTTGCACACATCGACGACCTTAAACACCTCGCAATGGAATTTCGAAACGAAATTGTCGATGGTGTGGGTGGCGTCGTGTTTCGCAGACTCCGGGGCCAGTACCTAGGTCCTCAACGACAGCACATCTGCGAAGCCGATCC
>JAUVMS010000153.1 GCA_030600135.1 Hyphomicrobiales bacterium
ATTTATGTCCGACAGCACATCGTAACCGAGCCCCCATCGCTCAAACGTGCCCGGGCGATAATTCTCAACGACGATATCGGCGGTAGCGACAAGACGCTTGAACAACGCCTGCCCTTCGGCGTGCGACAGGCTCAGCGTCACCAGCCGTTTGTTACGTCCGATCACTTTCCACCAAAGCGATTTCTCCTCCTTCATTGGCGTCCAATGTCGCATGGAATCACCAATGCCGGGTTGCTCAAGTTTGATGACGTCGGCCCCGAAGTCGGCTAAATGGGTGGCGGTGAGAGGTCCCGCTATCATGGTCCCTGCATCTATAACGCGCAGACCAGCAAGGGGACCCTCGAAATCGTTGCGATCATCAGACATGACTGTTCTCCCGAGATGGTGCCGGTATCATTGCCAGTATCCTGTGTAGCGTTGCTCCAAACGCCGGCCGAGCCAGGTGAATGGAAAGCAGATGGCGAAGTAGATGGCGAAGGCGACCCCGAAGACCTCGAATGTCGCGAGCGTCTGATTGGCAATTTCCTTGCTAGCCAATGTAAGTTCCCAAATACTGATCACCGATGCCAATGACGTCGCCTTTATGGTGACCGGAATGAGACTCACATAAGGTGGAAGGGCCGCCCTAAGCGCTTGAGGGGCGAGCACCTCGATCATCAGCATCAAAGGCGTCATGCCCAAAGCAAGGCCGCTTTCCGATTGCTGCTTCGGCAAGGCAAGCAGCGAACCTCTCACGACCTCTGTGACAAGCGCGCCCATGTGCAGTGAAATGGCGATGATGGCAACCGTATATGGCGACACGCGGATGCCAAAGAACGGTAGACCAAAATAGACCAGGAAAAGCTGAACGAGGATCGGAATGCCGCGCAACACATAGACTGCCGCTGATACCATCGCCTCGACCAGTCGTCCGCCGAGGACGCTTATGACACCGCCGATGACGCCGACAAGAGTCGACATAACGATCGCGACAATCGCCAGCATCATAGTTTTGCTGGCGGCGTCGAACAGATAAAGCAAATTGGTGTAACCCATTTCCATGGTTCACCGCACAATCCTGTAAGCGCTCTCGATTCCGCGCAAGGTGATCGACATCAGTCCGGATATAACGAGGTAGATGACCCCGATCGCCACAAACATCTCGAAGCTGGCGGCACTGCGCTCAGCGAGCGTGTAGGCGGTTTTCGTGATCTCGTAGACCCCGATGGTCGAAACCAGTGCTGTGTCTTGCAGCAACAGCACCACCTGATTGCCGCTCGCGGGGATCGCATCGCGAAACGCTTGCGGCAGAATGACATAGCGCATCGCCTGGTTCGGCATCATGCCGAGAGCCAGCCCCGCCTCGCGCTGTTGTGCCTGAACCGACTGAATAGTTCCGCGCAAAATTTCTGCAAAGAAGGCGCCGTGCTGCGCGGCAAGAGCGAGAACCCCTGTGGCAAACGGCGAAAGGAAGATGCCGAATACCGGGAGCCCAAAAAAAGCAAAATAGATTTGAACCAGCAACGGCGTATTTCGAAACAGTTCTATATAACCGGTAGCGGCCCAGTAAACCGGGCCGCGGCCGAGCCGCGCCAGCGCCAGGAATATTCCCCAGATCAAGGCGATCGCCGAAGCAAGAACGAGAATCTGCACCGCCATCCAGATCGCCGGTCCGAAATCCGGCAAGTGTCTCAATATATAGTCGAGGTCGAAACGTAGATGTGCGTTCATGACCGCGCCTTTTCGCCGGGGGGTGCCCGGCGCCAGCTCAGTAGCGTCATCTCCTCGAAACGCCGCAGGAAATCCTTGAGCCGTGACGATTGGGGATGAAACAGAACTTGCTCTGGAGGGCCCTGCTCGGCAATTTTGCCCTGGTCGAGGAAGATAACCTTGTCGGCGGCATCGAGGGCGAAGTGGATTTCGTGAGTGACGACCACCATTGTCATGCCGTCGCGTGCGAGTTGGCGCATGACGTTCAAAACCTCGCCGACCAGTTCGGGGTCAAGGGCTGACGTAACTTCGTCAAACAGCATGACCTTGGGTTCCATGGCGAGCGCCCGCGCAATCGCCACGCGCTGTTGTTGTCCGCCCGACAGGGTGTTTGGATAGGCATCGGCTTTCTCAAGCAGGCCAACGCGGTCCAGCAGTGCCATTGCCTGCTCAGTGGCCTCCGGCTTTGGCACACGGACAGGTTTGACCTTGGTCGGGCCGAGTATGATGTTCTCCAGAACCGTGCGGTGCGGAAATAGATTGAACGACTGAAAGACCATGCCTATGGCGGCACGATCGTGTGCGATCTCTTTGGTTGGGCGTTTTTGCCGACAGTCGGCATCGCAATACCACATCAATTTTTCATCGATGTGAATCTGGCCTTGTTCATATTCCGCGAGAAAGTTCAGGCATCTGAGCAGGGTCGTTTTTCCCGAGCCGCTTGATCCGATAAGAACCACCACTTCGCCGCGATGAACATCAAGATCGATGCTCTTCAACACATGAAGATCGCCGAAACTCTTGTGCAGGTTCTGCACCGAAATTGTGGTTTCGGGCAGTCGATCCATCGTGCGGCTCCCTGAGTGGTGGGGGCGGCGAACGCCGCCCCCACCCTGTTTGATTGCTCAGTCTTTAAAAGCGATGCACTTCTCCGGTGATGGCGGATCCACCTCGAACCACTTGTTGTAGATCGCCTTGTAATCGTTGTAGAGCGATGCGCAGCGCATCTCGGCAACGAGGGCGTCGAGGTAATACCACCACTGAAAGTCATTCTGCCTCAGGAAGATCGCGTTCTGGGTCGACGAACCCAAGATCCCTATATTCTGCAGACCTGGCAGGTTCTTGGCGCGCCACGCGGCCACCGGTGTGTCAATGAGTAAGGCGTGGGCGCGACCCGTGCGCACGGCGGTCAGCATATCGGCCTCGGAGCCGAGCACCAAAGTCTTGGCGTTCGGCACTTTTGCGGCCATCAGCTTGTGTTCGCTCGGAGTATCAAGAATGGCAAAGGTGTATTTCGGATCATTCAAATCCGCGATATTGGACGTACCAATATCATCACGGGCAAGGACCGCGAGGCCTGAACGGATATAGCCGCGGGTAAAGGTTACGCGTCCCAAGCGGTCGGGCCAGATCGTGGTGACCATGATGCCGAAGTCGACCTCGCCTGTCCCAACAGCGCTCCAGCGCGCTGCGAATGCGAGTTTCTTAAACTCGATTTTGGTTTCATCCTCGAACAAAGCCTTGGCGATAAGTTTCGCGATGTCGATATCGAAGCCGACCAATTCGCCGTTCTCGATCGAACCAAACGGCGGTACCTCCGACGTGACACCGACGATCACTTTACCGCGCTTAAGCACTTCTAAGAGTTTGCTCTCCTGTTGGGCAGACACGGGGCTGGCAACGGCCAGTGTAAGTGCGACGACAACAGCCGCCCAGACGTATGACATATGTTTGATCATCAAGTTAACCTCCCTTTGTTGTACCCAAATGATGGGCTGTTACACTGCGGGTAACGATGTCTCTCCCGCTTAGTGTTCGAACCCCAGCCGCAATTGATCTTTCTCTAAGTTAGCGGCTAGTGCGAGTTGCAATTTGATGCGGGCCTTGGTCCCCGGAAGATCGCAGAACATCACCCCGGCCTCGCGCAGGTCCCATTCGTCGCCGTCGACGCGGACCGGTGCGCCGTAACGGCACCGCAGCAAACGGCCCATAGGGCTGCGTCCAGCGGCCACCACCGCTATGCCGCCGGTGACGGCTTCGCGCAAGTTGGGCATTAGTCTGGGCGGCACTTGCCCCGATCCGAGCGTCTCGATCACCAATCCATCGAGACCGCGCTCGATAGCCGCACGGACGAAAAGGTTACTCATCCCAGCATAGCATTTTATGCCTTCGACCACCGGTTCGCGGTCCGGAAACGAAAAGGTTTCCAAGAGGGCCGGGCGGCGAGCCAGGTAGAACCGACCCTCGTCAATCGTGCCTAATGGGCCAAACTCCGGGCTCTTGAATCCGCCCAAACTCATACTGTGATGTTTCACAACATCGCGTGCCGTATGGACCTCGCCATCCATCACCACAAGGACGCCCAAATCTCTGCTTCTCGGGTCGCCTGCGGTAACGATCGCGTCGTTCAGATTGCGCTCGCCATCGAACCCGGCAACCCCGGGCGGAAGCATCGCTGCGGTAAAGACAATCGTCGGTCCCGGCTTAAACAGGAGATCGACAAAATAGGCGGTCTCTTCCAGCGTATCGGTGCCGTGCGTTACCACTACGGCATCGGCTCCGCCACCAAGAGCTGAACGTACGGCCTGGGCAACCGCACGCATTTCACAGAACCCCAAATGGGTGCTCGGCAGATCGAACAGATCGACAACGTCAATTTCGTGGCCGATACCGGGCACCAACCCTGACAACAGCTCAGCACCGCTCAAGTGAACGCGCTTCCCGGTCGTTTCTCGCTCGGCAATCGTGCCGCCGGTTGTAACCAGGACAATGCGCACCGCCGTCACCTCTGAAGACTGGGATATTCCCGATAATGGAGTGCCACCGCCTCCAGCGCCATTTTCTCATCCCGGCGCTCGATGCCGTCGGCCATGGCTTTATGAATGCAAAACGATTCCTCGCTAATGTCATCGGTGTAATTGCGCTCGATGAGCCAAACGTGAGGGCGAACGAGGTCGATCAGCTCAACCACCAGACGCTCCAGGACCGAATTTCCTCCTGCTCGGGCGACGACCACGTGAAACTGGAGAGTAAGTTCAAGATAGTGGCGCCGGTGATTGCCATCCAATGCCTCGCGCATCTCTCCAATGACCGACTGCATCATCTCGATATCGGCAGGTTGCGAGTTCTCCAGCGCTAGTTTTGTGACCGCCAGATCGAGTGCGTGGCGCGCCTCGATTGCCTCGACGATATTCACGCCCGCATCAAGGTCATGGTTTATTGGACCTGGGGCGAGCAGAGCGGCGTCGAGATCTTTCCTTATGTAGTTTCCACTGCCCACCCGGCGCTCGACAACACCGGCCATTTGTAAAGAGTTAAGGGCCTCGCGAACCACCGCACGGCTGACCTCCATAGCTTCGGCTAGCTCACGCTCGGAAGGCAATTTGGCGCCGGCATCGAGTTCACCACGACGGAGCTTATCCAGGAGTATTTCCGCCACCTGCAGGCTCTTGCGCTTTGGTGGAGCAAGCTTGGCCAACCTCAACATTCCAAAATGGTATACTGGTTAGACCGGTATTACAAATAGTCCAATAGGCCGCGTTATAATGTCAGGATGATTGACACGGTAATCAGACCACTGATTCCATTCTAATGCACTGCCGACAATCCAGCGAGCTGACATTTGAATTCAACTGCGAGATGCCATGCGCGGCTGAATAGGCGGTCTCTCACGTCGACGATCGCGGCTGTGCTGAACAGCTGAACGGCCTTATGCGCGATCGCCCGTGCCCGGCTAAGGGACCCAGGCGGGCAGAGCGGATGCCGACATAACCCAATTCACCCTCTGCCGCGCGCAACCTGATGGCGTCTGCCAAACCCAGATTGGAATGCCCGACCATGCCGAACACGCGCTTGACGCCCCAATTCACCATGGTCTCCGCCATCACGTCGGTAGCGGTGCGCGCACGAGGAGGTTCGGGTTCCAAGCCAACGAAGATCTTGTCCTCGCGGATCTCGACCGCAAAGAGCTTTTGGCCAGCATCCTCGTGTCCGCCCGGAGGAGCGCCAGTGAGCGGATCGAAATCCCAACCATGCCAGGGGCAGCGGATCCAACATTTTCCTTCCGCTCCGCGCTCGATCGACCCCTCACCGAGCGGGCCGCCTTGGTGAGGGCAGCGATTGTCCATGGTCGACCACTTGCCGTCGAAATGGGCCAAGCAGATCGAAACATTGCGGGCCGTGATGGATTTGACCCGGCCCTCGGGCAGGTCACTCACGTTCCCAACCTCAATCCATTCCAATGTTTTCTCGTTCATTGTCCTCACCTGCGCGATTTTGGCGTCGTTGACGATCTCTGTAGTTCTTTTATCTGTGCGGCCTTTCGGGCTCAAGCAGCGCCGCCATATGCGACACCGGAGAGGTCGGCCATGTCCTTCTTCCAAGTGGTGAGATCGTCTGCCGAGAACTTCGAGAGGTGATCATGGCCGCAAGCCCGTGCCATCACATGCATCAGCGCGACCGACGCTTCAAAGAAGTTCTTGAGCTGCTCAGCGGACTTTTCTGCAACAAGGCGGCTAACCAAATGCGGCTTTTGCGTGGCAATTCCTACGGGGCAATTGTTAGTGTGGCAGGCGCGCATGGCGATGCAACCGATGGCCTGCATCGCCGCGTTGGAGACGGCGATGGCATCGGCACCGAGGGCCAGTGCTTTGATGAAATCGGCTGGTTTGCGCAATCCGCCTGTGATAATGGCGCCCCGCCCGCGCGAGGGCCGGGATCGTGGGCACTGAAATATTGTCACGGAAGATAATCGGGGCAGCGCCTGTTCCGCCTCCGCGTCCATCCAAGATGATGTAATCGATGCCAACAGACAACGCGGCATCGATGTCCTTTTCGATGTGTTGTGCCGAAAGTTTGTAGCCGATGGGGATGCCGCGAAAAAGGACCTTAACTGCCAGCGATTGATGAGCATTTCAGGGATCGGTCCGATCATCGCGAGCGCGATAGTGGCGGCAATCGGCAATGGGGTGGCGTTTGGCAAGGGACGTGATTTTTCCGCCTGGCTTGGCCTTCTGCCCAAGCAGATGTCGACTGGCGATCGCACCATCCTCACTACGTTGCTCGCGGATGACAAGTTCCGTGATTTACTTTTATACTCCGCCCACTCACGACCAAAGGCCCCCCTGATACTGCGTGCTCGCACGGGCCGACAACGCGAACCAGCCCATGCGGTCAACCGGTCGTTTGTTTGTCCCAACTGCGGGTAACGGCATGACTGATTTGCTCAGCGTTGGCGGTCGCAATATTCGGAAGTTGATCGATATCGGTTGGCCTTGACCCAGGCTTCCAGATCTTCGGCGCGGTAAACAACTCTACGACCCAGCTTGCAATAATCCGGGCCGGTGCCGCTAAGACGCATTTTTGCAAGTGTACTGACCGAAAGCTCGAGTTGTCTAGCTGCCTTATCAGCAGTCATAACGAGCTGTTTGTCTGTGTCCATTGATCCCTCACCATCTAAGCGCCGGAACGGCACGTGCAAGCAAATTCTTGTATCGCACTAGGAAGTTAGGCCGATCCACCATTCGTACTCTCGCGCCTTCTGATGCCACCCGCGGGATATCCGGAGATCGATACATCTTATTTATCCTCTTGCGAATCGTTGAGCTTGGTCCTGCTGCTAGCGGGCGATGCGGCACGCACCTTTGCAGCATTTGGCGCCATAGCCATTGCGATATGGCGTGCGATCATGTCGCTGGCGCTGAGCAGCGGGTGAGCACCAAGATGGGCGTAGCGCCCTGTTGTTTGCGGTTGGCTATGGCCAAGGAGCGCGCCAATGATCGGCAGCGAAGCACCATTCATCGCGCCCACACTTGCAAAACTGTGGCGTAGATCGTGTATGCGCACATCGTCCAGATCAGCAGCTTTGCGAATGCGCCGCCAAGGTTTTTGAATGTTAA
>JAUVMS010000071.1 GCA_030600135.1 Hyphomicrobiales bacterium
CACGCATATCAGCCTCTCGCTCTCTATGGCGGAGAGACACGGATTGAATGCGCCAAGCTGGTAAACGACCAGCTCCCCCCGCCCCTATGTTTGGTTGGTATTCTCGACAACAAGGCCAGAAATTCAGCCTACGTTGACGATCACGAGACGTCAATCGCGCGCGCGCAATCCGACACGGCAATTGGAGCGAAGGTAAATCACCCTCGCCCACCGCGCCGGATCGAACGTCGCATCCGTCCGGATCCTTTGACTTCATGGGTTTCTCCAGTTCACTGATTAAGCGCGAGACCTAAAGGCCGCGCACGTCATTGGTCGCTCCCATGACGAAAGAGGTTCACCAAGCCCGCCATTCTCGCGGGCTATCCCGTCGTTTGCATTCACATCTATGGGCGCGAGGGGCTATTCTGGAAAAACCGTACTGGAGCCGTGAACCTTTGGGCTGGCCGAAGCGACATATCCAACGTGAAGCGAGAGAAGTTGCGCATGGCAAAGACTGCACATGATGCAAACGACCACCAACTGCTGGACAGGATCGCGAGAGGCGACCGCGTCGCCATTCAGTCGCTCTTTGCCCGCCACCATGGGCGCGTCTATCGCTTCGTCGTGAGGCAAATAGGATCTGAGACGATGGCCGAAGAGGTCGCAAATGAGGTGTTTCTCGACGTCTGGCGTCAGGCCGGTCGCTTCGAGGGCCGTTCGCAGGTATCGACCTGGTTGCTGTCCATCGCGCGCAACAAGGCGATTTCCGCGCTGAGGAAGCGCCGCGACGAGCAACTCGACGACGATCACGCGAGCATGCTCGTGGATGATGAAGACAACCCTGAAGTTGTTGCGCAAAAGCACGATAAGGCGGCGGCATTGCGCGACGTAATTGAACAACTATCGCCGGAGCACAAGGCTGTCATCGATCTTGTCTACTACCATGAGATGACAGTCAGCGAGGTGAGTGAAGTCCTTGATATTCCAACAAACACCGTCAAAACGCGGATGTTTTACGCCCGCAAACGGCTTTCCGAGCTACTGGAGAAAGCCGGCATCGACAGAGGTTGGCCATGAACACGTCTAAAGAGATGAACGGCGGACCAAAGACCCCCCGCGACGAAATGGCAGGATTGCTGCCGTTCTATCTGGCCGATGGGCTTGACGATGCCGATCGCGCCCGGGTCGAAGCATGGCTCGAGAGCAACGAGGATGCCCGTCGGGCATTGCGTGAACTGGAGGCGGAACGCGATGCAGTGGTGTCCGCCAACGAGGCGATCGTACCGCCAGCCGGCGCGCTCGGCCGCTTGATGGAGGAGATCGACAAGGACCCAACCCCCGTCAAGGCAACCTCCTGGATGAAAGCAGGCGTGCTGCAAGGCGTGTTCGATTGGCTGAATGCGACGCCGGCCTCGCTGGCCTGGGCGGCATGCGCCGCGCTCCTTGCGGTCACCGTCGTGCAAACCAGTATGCTCGTGAATTTATCCGAACCGCCGGTCATTGCCAGCGGCAACGGCCAGGTACTCAAGGGCGCGATTGCGATTGTCATGTTCAAGCCGTCAGCCACCGCTGAAGCCATCGCCGCTGCACTGGATGCCGCAAAGGCCTCCATCGTCTCCGGCCCGACGGCGAGCGGAATGTACGAGCTCCGATTGAAGGAGGATAAAGCGTTGGCCACCGTTGCCAAGCGTATTCAGGAGCTTGCCGGACGCAAGGACGTGGTTCAATACGTGAAACTCAAAGGTGGATAGCCCCCATGTCGAGGTCTGTGCTAGTCGCGATGGCGGCTTTGCTTTTTGTTCTTATCGGACTCGATCAGGTGCTGGCCGGGTGCGGTGACGGCGTGACCAGTCTGCCACCGGAGATCGCCGGCCTCTTGAAGGCCACCCCTGGCAAGCCAACCGGGCAATGCCAGCCAATCCGATTTGGTGACCGCCTGCCACCTGGTGCCGGAGCACCGCCACCTGGCAGAACGGCACCTCCTCCGCGCCCTCCCGGCGCACTCGGTGCGGTGCAAGGCCCTTTCATCGACGATGAAGTCCTGGTCTTGATCGAGGGTGGCGAGGACCAGGCCAACGCCCTGGCCCAAAGCTTCAATCTGGACATTGTGTCAGGCCGCTCATCGGGCCTGCTCGGTGGTTACTTCGTGCGGCTGCGCATTCCCGATGGCCGTCCGGTTCCGCTCGTACTCAGCCAATTGGCTTCGGCTGGGGCCGCCACCGCGCAGAGCCCCAATCACCTCTACAGCCTGCAACAGGGCGAGACGGCTCTCCCACGCTTTGCCCTCAAAGCCCTCGCTCTGCCGGACACCCGACAGCGCGCGCGTGGCAAGAACATTCGCGTCGCCGTCGTCGACACCGGCGTCGATGCTGGTCACGAGGCGCTTGCAGGGGCCATTCTCGGAACCTTCGATGCGCTACCGGACATACCACTCAATCAAACACAGCACGCAACAGCGATTGCCGGTCTGATTGCGGGGCGCAAGGAGATACTTGGTGTTGCCGAGGGCGCCGGCCTCCTCATCGCCCGCGCCTTTGACAGTCTCGGCGACGAGCAAGCCAGCTCCAGGACCGACGCCCTCGTCGATGCCTTCGATTGGGCCGCCGGCGAAAACGCCCAGATCGTCAACATGAGCTTTGCCGGCCCACGCAACCCGATGCTTTCCCGGGTTCTGGCAAAAATGGCTGAACGGGGAATGATCCTGGTTGCCGCGGCCGGCAACAACGGCCCCGATGCGGCCTTCGCCTACCCTGGCGCGGAAGCAGGCGTCATGGCCGTCACTGCCACTGATGCCCGCAATCGGATCTACGATCGTGCCAACCGTGGCCGCTATATCTTTGCCGCCGCTCCAGGTGTCGACATTTTGGCTCCGGCAGCCGGAGGCGGAATTGAACTGGTGACCGGGACATCCTTTGCCGCCGCCCTCATGACCGGGATTGTCGCTTTGCTCTTGGAAGCCGAACCGGGAATAGGCTCGCCGGAGATCAGCGGCCGGCTGAAAAACTCAGCCAAGGATTTGACCGCCGGGCCCGGACCCGATTTTCGGTGCCGGCCTTGCCAATGCCGCACGCGCCTTGGCGACGAAGAACTGAGCCGCGCAGCGCCGAAAGCGGCGCCAAGCCCAAAAGTTGAAATCATCGTTATGACGCAATCTCCTGGCTTGCGCCGCGCTGCAATTTATGGCTCCAAGGCAGCTGGCCGGGAACACTTTTGAAGTATCCAGGCTTTGGATCACTAATATCCGCCAACAAGTGTGAGATCAGCCATGACCGTTCGAAAGGGCCGCGAGTTCCTCGCCATACCCGGGCCGACCACGGTGCCAGATGAGGTGCTGAACGCCGCGCATCGCCCGGCCGTCGACATTTACGAAGGCGATTTGGTCGACGTGACGCAGAGCTGCCTCGCCGACCTGCGCAAAGTCTTTCGCACCGAGGGGCGCAGCTACATCTACGCCGCCAACGGCCACGGGGCGTGGGAAGCCGCGCTCACCAACGTGCTGTCGCGTGGCGACAAGGTGTTGGTGCTGGCGAGCGGGCTTTTTGGTCCGGCTTGGGGTGAGATGGCCAAGATGCTCGACATCGAGGTGGAGCATCTGGGCGGAGACTGGCGCCGGGCAATCGATCCCGATGCCGTCGAGGCGAGACTGCGTGCGGATCGCGAAGGTGAGATCAAGGCCGTGCTGGTCGTCCAGGTCGATACCGCGTCGAGCATCGTCAACGATATCTCGGCCATCGGCCAAGCCATCCGCAATGCCGGGTCGGGGGCATTGTTCATGGTCGACGCCATCGCCTCCCTCGCCACCATGCCGTTCGAAATGGACGCCTGGGGTATCGACGTTGCCGTCACCGGTTCGCAAAAAGGGCTCATGATGCCACCGGGCCTAAGCTTCGTGGCAGCCGGCGAGCGGGCCAGATCGGCGCACCAAACCGCGAACCTCCGCACGCAGTATTGGGATTGGACCTTTCGCGACGGCCCCGTGCACTACCACAAGTATTGCGGCACGCCGCCAGAGCACCAGCTCTTTGCCATGCGCAAGGCCTTGGATCTCCTGCTTACCGAGGGGCTTGAGAACGCCATTGAGCGACACCGAATTCTGGCCGGCGCCGTCCACGCGGCCGTTCGACGTTGGGCAGAAGCCGGCGCACTGGAATTCAATGTCGCAGCACCCGATGATCGCGCGCGCTCCGTCACCACGGTGCTGGTCAACGGTGGCCGCGATCCGGAAAGTATCCGTGCCTATTGCCGCGAAAAATGCGGTGTCGTCATCGGCGTCACCATCGGCGACCTGGACGGGCGCGGCTTTCGTATTGCCCATATGGGTCACGTCAATGCGCCGATGATCCTAGGAACGCTCGGCGTCGTGGAGACCAGCCTGAACGCGCTCGCAATCCCCCATGGCCGCGGCGGCGTCCAAGCCGCAATTGACGTCCTGGCGGAATCGGTCTCGCCCTAACGCGTCTGGGACAATCGCACGAATTCTCCGACACTTCATTGGTCGGCCAGTTGAACTGAAAGCAACTGGGTGGACGCGACATACGAGGATTTTGTTGCATCGCCGTAGATTTATTCGAGAGAACCATTGTGCCGGTTAAGTGTTCACGCGTGATGTTCTCACGTTAGACTAGAGCAAATTTAATGAATACGAGACCATTTGACCGGATAGGCTTGGTCTCTGGCTAGGCGCGCTTTGCGCCGCGGTGCGGTGCCACCACAAGCGGAGCGCAACAACGCCCAGCGGCCAAGCCTATCCGGCCTGCGGTGGGTCAAATCGGCCCATCGGACTGTGTTGCGCCGCTCGCCCGATACGCCGTATCGCGCCGCGCGCCGCGCCTTGCCGAGTGAACCGATTTGATCCCACCAAATGACCCCGAATTCATTAAACTTGCTCTAGTGTTGGCTTTGGCAGGAAATATTTCGCACAACGTACCGCAGTACTGTTTGTAGACCAAGCGAGCACAAAATGACTGATGAGAACCGGCCAATCCATCACGGCAACTTACAGTTTCCGACGGACCACAATGACGTACTTCTGAAAATTCTTCACAACATCATTGGTGTCGCCACGCGATTTCTCGCCATTCTCATGACCATCGTCATCGTCTGGGGAACATTGGACGTGGTGTACACAATCTATCAGAACGTGCTCTCACCCCCCTACTTCCTGATCGGCGACATCGTAAAGTCGTTCGGTGCGTTTTTGTCCGTCCTCATCGCTTTCGAAATTTTCACCAACATCACACTGTACATCAGGCGCGATGTCATCCCGATCAAGTTGGTCGTTGCCACCGCGCTAATGGCAATTTCGCGAAAGGTCATCGTTTTGGACTATGAGACCGTCGAGAACTGGGAACTCGCAGGCGTCGCGCTGATTATTCTCGCCCTAGGCCTCACCTATTGGCTCTTGACCTTCAAAACAAGCGATGGCGGCCAGGTGGAATAGTGGCCTCCCACCCAGTGGCATGCGCACGCGGCCTCGCCAACCAGTTAAAACAGATCTGGAATAAGCGGAGAGAATTAACCTCATTGCGACGTCTCAACTCAAACTACGTAAATTCGCACCAAACACGACCAATCTCTCTGAAGATGATTTGTAGATTAATCCATTCGGACCAAACGGAACAATTTCTTTGACGAAGACGAAGTGGAGCAACTAGACTTCGTCGAGATCAAGTTTGCGAAAAACTACTTAGGAGTGGAGATAGCGGCCATGATGGCTGGTCTTTTCCTACTTTTCTTCATCGCCATGGTCCTTGCCTGGACGAGGCAACGCACGTGGGCGTTCGCCGTATTGCTCATTTCGATCGCCCTCAGCACATATTGGTTTTACCACCACTCCGGCGCAAAGCTCACCATCATCCTGTAGGCCCATGGCATGACCAACGATGTCTCCAAGACCCTCAACACGATCGCGTTGTTAGTCCTCGCCATTCCTCTGCTCATAGATTTTGCAATTCAGCTCACGACCGGCCCACTGCCTTGTCCGCTATGCCTGCTGCAACGGATCGCCGTCGCCGGCGTAGCCGTCGGCCTGATCCTCAATCTCGCCTGCGGGATCCGCCCCAGCCACTACGCCGTCATGATCCTCAGCGCGGTCCTTGGCGGTAGCGTTGCGCTGGGGCAGATAACGCTGCATATCGTCCCCGGCACGGGCACCTACGGTCCACCACTCTTCGGCTTTCATTTGTATACATGGGCGTTCGGGGTTTTCGGGGCAATAGTCATCCTCTCCGCCGCCATGTTGCTCTTCGACCAGCAGTACAAAGCCGACGACGACTTGGATCCGCAGCGAATGAGCGGGCTGGCCAAAATTGCGTGCGCATTGATTGTCTTGATCACGCTCGGCAATGTCGCCTCGACGTTTCTCGAATGCGGCTTGGCCGAATGCCCGGCCAATCCTGAAACCTACATCATGCTGCAATAGCGGGCCGTCACCGCCCCGCGGCCATCAGAGTGCGCGGACACTCCGTCAAGATTTCCAGGCCGTCCTCGGTCATGAGGAACGAGTCGATCCAGCCCGCGCCCGAACCACCAGGCCAGCCATCGAAAACGTCGTATTGAACCTCGAAGTTGAACACCATGCCGGGCATCATCGCCGGATCGGGGGCCTCCTCCCTCGGTGTCGGGCGATGGCGGTGCACCCAATCGGGCGGAAACGCAATGCCGAGCGCATAGCCGCCAATGTACCACTCATACTTTTCCCGGTTGACACCCGAGCTGGCGATGAATGCATCGGCCGCCTCCTGCACGCGGCTGAACGGATCGCCCGATTGCACACCGTTGACGATCGCCTCGGCGCACCCGGCCGAGCGGTCCATGAGGTCGTGCCAGCGTTGATCAATCTCGCCGACCGCGAAACTGCGACTGAGGTTTGTGTGATAGCGGTGCAGCGAGGCACAAAAGTCGACGTGCACCACGTCGCCATTTCTCAAACGACGATGAGAGGCCGGCCCATGGTGGGCACCCGAGCGCGCGCCACTGCCGATCATGTTGCGGATCGCGGGATGTCCGCAGCCCCGCATCATCAGCTCATAACAGATGATTGCGTCGACCTCGGTCTCGCGCAGTCCGGGTTGCATGGTCTCGCGCGCCGCCGCCATGGCTCCGACGGCAATGGCGCCCGCCTCCCGCATGACCGCAACCTCGCGCGCCGACTTGGTGAGCCGCACGTCCTCGATGACGTCTGAGTCTTCAACGACCGCTGCGCCCGCGGCCTCGAATTTTGCTCCCATTGAACGCAGCAAATCGGGATGCGGCCCATAGCCCCACGTTTGAATGGCGATCCGCCCCTTGATCAACCCGCGACGGATAAGTTCATTGGCGACAAAATCGGCCTGCTCCTGCGCCTTGCCCCGAGAATAATAAATCACCTCGTCGATCTCGGGGGTCGTTGCGTTGAGCGCCTTGTGCGACGCTTGATCGAAGAAGGCGAAGTCGGCTGTCGCGGTCTCGAAATAGAGACCGGTGATGTGCTGCTTGTACTGCCAAATCTGATCGTGCCCGGTGAGGTAGTAGAAATCGCGCGGCGCAGTCATCAAGATGCCGTCGTAGCCCGCCGTCGCCAGCGCTGCTCGAACCTTTTTGCGGCGCTCCATAAATTCGTCCGCTGGGAACGGCTGCTCCCAATCGATCGCATCTCGAACAACCTGCTCCATGATGTCCCTCATCCTCGACCTTCAATTGCGTTCCAAATTGTGCTTTGCGGCAACCCACCGGACCGTCTCATTCAAGCATACATCAACCACAATGGAGACCAACGCCAGACGCGTCCCTCATTATCAAGACGCTCCTACATTAAAATTTTCAGGCGAACCACGTCTGTCCGCGGTTTTCTTGATCAGCCTGCTGAGCCTCAAAGAACTTTGACCTGGCACACAACAATTCGAGAAATACTCGTCTTGATCGATTGAGTTAAAAGTGGGACGGTGAGCCTCGAAAACTCGAGAGAATATGAACCGTCGCAATAGAGCGGCAGTCGTGGGCAGTCCTTCGTAGACGAATTGGGCTGCGCAATTTGGGAGGAAGTTTCATGGGCAGTTTGAGTTTGCTCGTCAGAGGGCTTGCCGCTTGCAGCGTCGCGCTCGCGTTGATAGCCGCGTCAAGCCTCGTCGAAGCCAAGACCGTCAAGATCCGCGTCCAGTCCGTGATCCCGGCCAAGGCCGACGAGGTCACAATGCTGAAGGAGTTCGCCAAGGACGTGAGCGAGCTGACCAACGGCGAGTTGCAGATCGAGGTCTTGCCGGCCGGTGCCGTTGTCGGTGTGAAGGAGACACTGGAAGCGGTCGACAAGGGTCTCGTCGAGGGTGGCTTTGCCTGGACACACTATTGGTCGGGCTATCATCCAGCCGCCATGCTGTTCGGCTCTCCGGTCGCCGGCGCGGGCGTTGGCATCGACAACATCGCCTTCATTTCCTGGTTCCTCTATGGCGGCGGCAAAGAGCTTTATGACCAGCTCTGGAAAGAAATGGGCATGAACATCAAGGGCTTCATGCTGCAGCCGGTTGGCCCTGAAGCGCTCGGCTGGTTCAAGGAGCCGATCAATTCCATGGCCGACTTCCGAAAATACCGCTTCCGCACGCCCCCCGGCATTCCCGGGCAAACCTATAGGGACATCGGCGTCGCCGCGGTCGCCATGGGCGGTGGCGATATCCTGCCAGCACTGGAGAAGGGTGTCATCGACGCGGCTGAATGGTGCTGCCCGAAACCGGATCTCGTCTTTGGTTTTCACAAGATCCTAAAGCACTATTATCTGCAGGGCCTGCACCAGGTGGTGGTCAACGCCGACATCTACATCAACGGCGACGTCTACAACAGCCTCTCGGATCACCAAAAGAAGGCTCTCGAGGTCGCTGCAAACGCCTCGCTCATAAAGTCGCTCGGCTACCGCATCTACGAGAATGGCAAAGCGCTCAAGGAACTCACCGAAAATCACGGTGTCCAGCTCCACGATACCCCGTCGGATTATTTCAAGGAGTACATGGAAGCCGCCAAGGCCACGCTTGAAAAGAATGCCGCTGAGAATGCGTTCTTCAAGGAGGTTTGGGATTCGCAAAAGGCTTTCGCCGAAGTGGCGGTACCGTTTTGGGCCGGTGCGCAGATGTCGAATGCCAGCCTCGGCATGGCGTACGCGAAGTCGAAGGCAAAATAGCCTGGCGAACGCGTTTTGACGGACCGAGGCCAGGGCGGGCGCAAGCACTCGCCTTGGCCGCGTTTGATGCAAGGCGACTGTACCAACCGCTCGATTGCGTGATTAATTCTTGCATGGGCAATTGGATCGCCAGCAAGCGACGTGGACGGCGAAGTCATCCGGCGGGCTTCGGTGCGCCGCCAAGGAAGGGGGGACATGCCTGAATCTCTCGACACGGCCGACGAACTTATTGCTGAACGCAGGTCGCTGAGACCCGGCAATCTGCCCCCCGATATGCCGAACTGGATGGCCCGAACCATCACGTCAATCGACACCTTCAGCTTGTGGGTCGGCCGCATCGTTTGTTGGCTGGTCATCCCTTTGTTCATCGTCATGGCTTACGAGATTGTGGTGCGAAAATTCGGCATGCCGACGTACTGGGCCTATGACATGAGCCGCATGATCTATGGTACAATGTTCATGCTTGGCGCGGGCTATGCCTTGTCTGTTGGCGTTCACATTCGCGCCGACTTCATCTATCGCGGATGGAGCGAACGTACCCAAGGCCTCATCGACCTTTTCTTATACCTGGTATTTTATTTCCCTGGCCTCATTTACTTTTTCCTCGAGGCCTACGAGTTCGCCGAAAAAGCCTGGTGGCGCGGTGAAAAAATGATGGACACCGCCTGGGCGCCCCATGTCGGCCCGATCAAATCGGCATTACCGCTCGGCATTGCCCTGCTCCTGATCCAAGGTGTCTCTGAAGTCCTCAAGTGCTATTACGCCGTGACCCGCGGACGGTGGCCGCAATGACACCGGAAATCATCGGCCTTGTGATGATTGCCGTCATGTTGCTTGCGATCTTCGTCGGCTTTCCCATTTCGTTTACCCTTATCTTCCTCGGCATGGTGTTCGGCTATTGGGGTTTTGGACCGCTGGTCTTTTTCCAAATGACGGCAAAGTTCTATGGCGTCATGACCGAGCAGACGTTGGCCGCCGTCCCGCTCTTCGTCTTCATGGGTATCATGATGGAGCAGGCAGGGCTCATGGAGCGCCTCTTCACGTCCGTGCAATTGATGCTCTCGCGGGTTCGCGGCTCCCTATATCTGGCCGTTCTGTTCGTCTCCACCATCTTCGCCGCGGCAACAGGCATTGTCGGTGCCTC
>JAUVMS010000248.1 GCA_030600135.1 Hyphomicrobiales bacterium
ATCCGCTACGGCCAGATCGCCAAGTACGGTGCCAACCGCGGCGACGTCGCCAACAAGCTTGGCGACGTACCGTTCTCGCAGTTCGCCCAGATGCTCGGCGGTCATGGCGAGGAAGTGCGCGATCCAAGTGAAATCGGCGCTGCGCTGGGCCGGGCACGTGAGGCGGTTCACCGCGACGGCCGCTCGGCCGTGGTCAACATTTGGGTCGATCCCAATGAATACGCTCCAGGCACCAAAGCCCAGACGATGTACAAGTAGATTGAGCGCCCCGCGCACGCCCGGCCAAAGATGAAAATTGATGAGTTGAAGGGGAAAAAAATGACCACCAAGGCGCTCGAGGGCGTTCGTATCCTCGATTTTACCCATGTGCAGTCGGG
Source organism: Hyphomicrobiales bacterium (assembly GCA_030600135.1). Classification (GTDB taxonomy): domain Bacteria; phylum Pseudomonadota; class Alphaproteobacteria; order Rhizobiales; family JAUVMS01; genus JAUVMS01. The sequence goes on from JAUVMS010000248.1 coordinate 378, forward strand.
CCCGACTTGCACCCAACTCCTCGCCTGGTTCGGTGCCGACGTGATTAAGGTGGAGCGACCCGGCGTCGGCGATGCAACGCGCGGCCAGCTGCGCGATGTGCCCGATGCCGACAGCCTCTACTTCACCATGCTCAACCATAATAAGCGCTCGATCACGCTCAACTCCAAGAACCCCAAGGGCAAGGAGGTGCTCGAGGATCTGGTGAAGATCTGCGATGTTCTGGTGGAAAATTTCGCCCCCGGGGCTCTGGACCGCATGGGGCTTACCTGGGAGCGCATCCAAGAACTCAATCCGGGCATGGTCTATGCTTCCGTCAAGGGCTTCGGCCCGGGCCCCTACGAAGATTGCAAGGTCTACGAGAACGTCGCCCAGTGCACCGGCGGTTCGGCCTCGACCACCGGGTTTCTTGACGGCCCGCCTTTGGTCACCGGCGCGCAGATCGGCGACACCGGTACCGGCCTAAACCTTGCGCTCGGCATCGTCACGGCGCTCTATCACCGCGAGCAGACAGGCCGTGGTCAGCGGGTTCTCGCGCCCATGCAGGATGGCGTGCTCAACCTTTGCCGCGTCAAGCTCCGCGATCAGCAGCGCTTGGCGCATGGGCCATTGAAGGAATATAGCCAACACGGTCGGGGTATCGAGTTTGGTGATGCAACCCCTCGCGGCGGTAATGATTCCGGTGGCGGCCAGCCTGGATGGATCATCAAGTGCAAAGGTTGGGAAAACGATCCCAACGCCTATGTCTATTTCATTACCCAGGCAGCAGCCTGGCCGGCCATCTGCGACGTCATCGGCAAGCCCGAATGGAAGGATGATCCCGAGTACGCCACACCCGATGCCCGCCTCGACAAACTCACCCACGTCTTTGAAACGATAGAGGACTGGACAAAGACCAAGAACAAGTTCGAGGTCATGGATATTTGCAATCCGCTCAACATTCCTTGCGGCCCAATCCTTTCCATGAAGGAACTGGCGGAAGAACCGTCGCTACGCGAGGCCGGCACAATCGTTGAAGTCGACCATCCCGAGCGCGGCAAATATCTAACGGTTGGCTGCCCGATCAAGATGTCGAATTCACCGGTCGAGGTGACCCGCTCGCCGCTTTTGGGCGAACACACCGACGAGATCCTCGCCGAGGTGCTCGGTTACGGCGAAACCGAGGTCGGTGAAATCAAACAATCCGGCGCAGTCGGCACACCGCCAAAGGCCGAAGCCGCGGAATAAGTGCTTGCGAATGCGTTGAAGCCATCGAGAGCGCTGATTGATAACAAGCGGCTTTACACAAACGTATCGGCCCATCGCGCCTACGGGGAGGAAATAAGCAATGCGAATCATCGTCATGGGCCAACAGGCCTTCGGCAAGGCCGCCCTCGAGGCGATCCTCGGCGCTGGCAAGGACGAGGTTGTGGCGGTCTATACGGCGCCCGACAAGGAGGGCCGCGCTGTCGACCCCATGAAGGAAGCCGCCCTCGAGCACGAATTGCCGCTCTACCAACCTGCCAACTTCAAAGACCAGGCCGTTCTCGAGGAACTGCGCGCGCTGAAGCCCGATCTTATGATCATGGCCTACGTCATCATCTTCGTACCCGAGGCGGCCCGCAACATCCCCTCGCGGGGCTCGATTTGCTTTCACCCCTCGTTTTTGCCGAAGCACCGCGGCCCGAGCTCAATCAATTGGCCGATCATCGGCGGCGCCACCAAGACGGGACTGACGTACTTCTGGCCTGATGACGGCCTCGATGAGGGCGATATTCTGCTGCAGAAGGAGATCGAGGTCGGCCCCGACGACACGCTTGGCTCCATCTACTTCCAAAAGATCTTTCCGCTCGGCGTCGAGGCAACACTGGAAGCGATTGAACTCATCCGTGCCGGCAATCCGCCACACATCCCCCAGGACGAGAGCCAGGCGACCTACGAGAGTTGGTGCAAGAAAAAGGATTCCGAGATCGATTGGTCGCGCAACAGCGCCGAAGTCTACAACCTCATTCGCGGCACCAACCCGCAGCCGGGCGCATGGACGACATTGGGCGGCGCCGAGGTGCAGGTCTTTGATTCACGCCGAAGCGAAGCTGATGGCGCGCCAGGTGAGGTTGTCAGTGTGAGCAACGACGGCGTCTTGGTTGCAGCCAAGACAGGTGGCGTCTTGATTGAGCGTGTGCGCCCCAAGGGCGGGCAAAAGGTTGCTGCCGCACAATGGGCCAGTGACGCTGGCTTGGAGAAAGGTACCGTCCTCGGCGCGTAGCTTATTGCCAGACGCAATTCTGTTTGCCTTTATGTAGGTCGGAGGACCGTGCGGCGGGCAGGTTTCGCATTAATTGTGGCCTCGAGCTCATCAGCTGGTGTATCGAGACAGCAGACGTTCGAAGAAATTATTTTTCACGTGAGGAAACTAAGTGATGAGTGTCAAGAGTGACATCGAGATTGCCCGTGAAGCCAAAATGCGCCCAATTACGGAGATTGGTGCCAAATTGGATATCCCGGAAAGCGCACTTTTGCAGTATGGGCCCAGTAAGGCAAAAGTCTCCTATGACTTTATCGAGTCCCTTTCGGACCGGCCCGACGGCAAGCTCATCCTGGTGACCGCGGTGACGCCGACGCCGGCAGGCGAGGGCAAGACCACCACCACGGTGGGCCTCGGTGACGGCCTCAACAAGATTGGCAAGCGTGCCACCATCTGCATTCGCGAGCCCTCGCTCGGCCCCTGCTTCGGCATGAAAGGCGGTGCGGCCGGTGGCGGCTACGCCCAGGTCGTGCCAATGGAGGACATTAATCTCCATTTCACCGGCGACTTTCACGCCATCGGCATTGCTCACAATCTCCTTTCGGCTATGGTCGACAACCACATTCATTGGGGCAACGCACTCGGTATTGACTGCCGACGCATCGCTTGGCGTCGCGTTGTCGACATGAATGACCGGTCGCTTCGCTCAATCGTCAACAGCCTCGGCGGTATTGGCAACGGTTTTCCGCGCCAAGATGGCTTCGACATTACGGTGGCCTCGGAGGTCATGGCGATCTTCTGCCTGGCGACGAGTCTTGACGACCTAACCAAACGCATCGGCAATATCGTTGTCGGTTACACACGTGAACGCGAGGCCATCCGAGCAAATCAACTGAAGGCGCACGAGGCCATGGCGGTGCTCCTCAAAGACGCGCTGATGCCGAACCTCGTGCAAACACTGGAGAACAATCCAGCATTCATTCACGGCGGCCCGTTTGCCAATATCGCTCATGGCTGTAACTCGGTAATGGCGACCAAAACGGCTTTGAAGTTGGCCGATTATGTGGTGACGGAGGCCGGTTTCGGGGCCGATCTCGGGGCGGAGAAATTCTTCGACATCAAATGTCGCAAGGCTGGCTTTTCGCCGTCGGCGACGGTGATTGTGGCCACGGTACGCGCGCTAAAGATGCATGGCGGAGTGGCCAAGGGCGAACTCGGGAACGAGAATGTCGCGGCCGTCAAAGCCGGCTGCACGAACCTCGCGCGCCATTTGGAGAACATCAAGAAGTTCGGCGTGCAGCCCGTGGTTGCGATCAACCAGTTCATCACCGACAGCGATGCAGAATTGGCTGCGGTGCGCGACACCGCCGAAGGACTTGGAGCCAAGGCGATTGTCGCTTCCCATTGGGCCAACGGCTCGGCCGGCACCGAGGAACTGGCTCGCCATGTCGTCGAGATTACCGATCGTGGACAGTCCAACTTCGAGCCGCTCTACAGCGATGAGATCTCTCTCTTCGGCAAAGTCGAGACCATCTGCAAGGAGCTTTATCGCGCCTCGGAAGTCACCGCGCCGACCAATGTCCGCAATCAGCTCAAACGCTGGGAGCAGGAGGGCTATGGTCACTTCCCGGTATGCATGGCCAAGACCCAGTACTCCTTCTCGACGGACCCGAATCTCAAGGGCGCGCCGGACGATCATGTCATAAACGTTCGCGAGGTGCGGCTCTCGGCTGGCGCGGAGTTTATTGTTGCCGTCACCGGCGATATCATGACCATGCCCGGCCTGCCCCGGGTACCCGCTGCCGAGGCCATCAGGCTTGACGAGGACGGCCTCGTTCAAGGGTTGTTCTAGCGGTACTACTCAGGCCTTCGATCCTTTCCATCGCGATCTGGTCTTATTGCGCAAATGTCGGCCTCAGGGCCGGCATTTGTGATTCCGCCACACATCGTCACGGCGATTGCAATCAGAGTTGGTCATCGGCTCACGTCCTGCAAGTCGCGTGGTCGAAAACAAGCTTTCATCTGAGAACACATCTAGTATTCGCCACGAACAAGAATCGATTGTTTCAAATTTCTAGACAGTAAGACTTGGATTTGCAAAGGTGCAGTCGTCAGAGTGCGAAGAATGATTATTTTCAAAAGAAGAAATCTCTGATGGAAGTATAATAAAGTGAACCAATCAAGGTGATTGCTCGAGTGCATTTGCTGGCCCAGTGGCCATAGTACCCGCGGACCGCCAAAGCCGCGCGTTGCGTTTGGGCGCCACGAGTCGTGATCTTGGGGGCGGCCACGCGTGTCCTTGAAGTTGTCCGAGCGTATCGAGCAGCGATCGCAAAAATATCGAGGGAGGAGTTTCGTGCGCGGTATTGAGGCTCTGACTTGTTCGCCGTTCGTGCGGCACCCGATCGGAGCAAACATCGACGTGTGACGTGCAAGAATTCATGCCGGCTCGCGAGGGACATGCGATGTCGAAACACAGTCAATTCGTGGTGCTTCTTAGCGCCTGCGCGGCGCTCGTCGTCGCCCTCGACGCGCCGACCGCGGCGGGCGCCGAGCAGTCAGTGGCAAAGCAAGATCCAAAATATGTTGGCGCCAAGACATGTAAGAGCTGCCACGTAGAGCAATATTCCACATGGCAGCCGTCGCATCACAGCTGGGCCATGCGCAAAGCCAACCTGGACAACGTTCTTGGCGATTTCGACGACGCCGTCTTCGATCACCATGGGCTGCGAACGCGCTTTTTCACGAAGGATGGCAAGTACTTTGTGGAGACCGACGGGCCAGAGGGCAGGCTCGAGGCGTTCGAAATCAAGTACACCGTCGGCGTTGCCCCCTTGCAGCAGTATCTCGTTGAGCTGGAGGGCGGTCGCCTACAGGCGCTCGATGTCGTTTGGGATGTTACCACCAAGCGCTGGTTCAACCTCTACCCCGATCAAGACCTGAAGGCCGGCAACGGGCTGCACTGGACGGGCCCCTACAAGAATTGGAATGCACGCTGCGGGGTCTGCCACTCGACCGACTATCGCAAGGCCTACGAACCGCGCACAAAGACCTACAAGACCACCTGGTCCGACATCAATGTCGCCTGCGAAGCCTGCCACGGGCCGGGTGAGGCCCACGTCCATTGGGCCAAAGACAAGGAGGGTTATGAGGGCGACAAGTTTCGCGGTGTCGGCGCGGATGGGCTGATCGC
>JAUVMS010000452.1 GCA_030600135.1 Hyphomicrobiales bacterium
ATGACATCGCGGACCCGGTGGCGGTAGGGAAAGCTGTCGATCCGCGCCAATGCCCGCCGGACTGGTGCTGTGCCAACATCAGCTTGCGCCGGCGCCACCCAACCAATTTCCGCCTGCCGCGCGTAGGCATCGGCGAAGGCCCGCATGGCGCCCTCGGCTTCCGCGAGCGAATTGACTCCCTGCTGGCGAAGCTTGGGGATCAGCTCGACGAAAATCCTGCCAGTAGCGAGGGCGTCACCCAGACCAGTGTGGCGTCCCTCGATGGTTATGCCGAGCCACGAGGCGATGGTATCGAGGCTGAAGTCCGGCAGGACTGGATTGACAATGCGCGTCAGCAACAACGTGTCGAGTGTACGCGGTCTTAGCCAGTCCAATCCGTTACGGTGGTTCTCGTGCTTGAGCACGGCGAGATCAAAACCGATGTTGTGACCGATAATGATGGCGCTCCCACAAAACTCCGCAAGCCGACCAGCTGCTTCGCTGAACTCCGGCGCGCCCCGAACGTGCTCGTCGGTTATGTGGTGCACGGCGCTGCTTGCCGGCGGAATTGGGATCTTCGGGTCCACCGATTGGTCGAAGTTTTTCTCCAAAAGCAGTTCTCCGTGGCGGATCTTGACGGCACCGATCTGGATGACCCGCGCCGTTTCCACATCGAGCCCTGTGGTTTCCGTGTCGAGCGCAACGGCGGCGACCGAGATGAGCGGCGTCCCACTGGCAACCTCGCGCATTGCCCTCTCCTTATTTTTCATTGTCGAAAGACATTATCGCAATTGAGAGCCGATCCCTTGACCAAGGTCAACAGATGCCGACGTATGATGGTCGTTGCCGGCCCTCCGTCCGCCGCGGCATATAGTTATCCAAACAGGCGATTGCTCTCCGCCAAATGGGAATATTATCGAGTGTCGCCATACGAACGACGATTGGCGTTGCGCACGGAACTTGTTGAAGTTAGAGCACGTCCGGTTGAAGTCGCTGTCCGCGATTGCTAATGCCGGTTGCGACACTATGCGAGGGAAGGTTCATGAAGGCTGCCGTTTGCCACGAGTTTGCAAAGCCTCTGGTCATAGAGGACGTCGTCCTCGCTCCGCCCGGTCCGGGCGAAGTGCGGGTGAACATCGCTGCCTGCGCGATTTGTTATAGCGACATCACCTACATGCGCGGTGGTTGGGGCGGCACCCTACCTGCCGTCTATGGCCACGAGGCAGCTGGTGTAGTGGAGGAGATTGGTACGGGCGTTACCGGCGTTGCCCCGGGCGATCATGCGGTCGTCACCCTCATCAGGTCCTGCGGTCATTGCTATTGTTGCGCGCAAGGGGTGCCGGTTGCCTGCGAAAGCAGTTTTTCGCTTGATGAGCCGGGACCCTTGACCTTGCCCACCGGCGAAAGGGTGGTTCAGGGTCTCAGGACCGGTGCCTTCGCCGATGAAGTCGTTGTCCATGGCTCACAAGTCGTCGCCATAGACAAGGACGTTTCATTCGAGGCTGCCTCGCTCCTGGGTTGTGGCGTCATCACCGGCTTTGGCGCGGTGTCGAACGCGGCCCGCCTGCGCGTCGGTTCCACCGCCGTTGTCATCGGTGCGGGCGGCGTCGGTCTGAACAGCATTCAGGGTGCATCGATCGGCGGCGCGAGAACCGTCATTGCCGTCGATATCGTTGACTCGAAGCGCAAGGCAGCGATGAAATTCGGAGCGACACATGCCGTTGACGGCCGCGCAAACGACCTGACCGATCAAATATTCGCCCTGACCGACGGCCGCGGCGCCGACTACGTATTCGTGACCGTCGGGGCCAAATCGGCCATCGAGCAGGGCTTCGACCTTGTCGCCCCGGCCGGTGCAATCGTGCTTGTTGGCATGCCTCCGCAAGGCGTGATGGCTGAGTTCGAACCGCTGGAATTTGCGAACGGCAATCGGCGTCTGCTCGGCACCAAGATGGGCACGACGCCCATCAAGAAGGATATTCCGGCCTTGATCGCGCTCTATCGGCAAGGCCGCCTCAAGCTCGATGAGCTGATCACCGGCCGCTATCGGCTTGACCAAATCAACCAGGCGATTGATTCGACAATGGCGGGCGAGGCGCTTCGCAACGTGATCGTTTTCTGAGGCGATTGCGCTTGGTGAGAAACGTCGGCGAAAGCGCCGCATTCGAAGCCTTGCCGGACGGTGTCGCTGGCATTATCGCTCGTGTCGGCGGCGGCGACCAGATTGCCGCGCATGCCACACCCTGTCACAAAGACGCGTTGCGACTTGGGCATAACGTGGTACCAACCGCCAACGGCCGCCGTTTGAGCACATTGGCTCATGTCGGCCACAGGCGTTGTTCGTCAGAACGGAGGATGCAATGAGGCGCGACCGCTGTGCGAAGATCGTGGCCACCCTGGGGCCCGCCAGCGAGAGTCGTGAGACCATGCGAGCGCTGGTCAAGGCTGGTGTCGACGTCTTCCGCCTGAACTTCAGCCACGGCACTCATGATGAGCACCGAAAGCGCTACGCCATAATTCGCGAGCTTGAACGCGAGCTCAATCGGCCGGTTAGTGTCTTGCAGGATCTGCAAGGGCCCAAGATTCGCATCGGCTCGTTGCCGGGCGGTGAGGTCACACTGACACCCGGCGAGACCGTACGCTTTGCTCTCGAGACTGAAGCCAATGAGCCTGGACAAATTCCGCTGCCGCACCGCGAGGTCTTCGACGCCATTGCACCCGGGCACGATTTTCTCATCGACGATGGCCGAAGGCGATTGCAGGTAACCGATTGCAGCGCGACGACCATAGATGCCCGCGTCGTTTATGGCGGAAAGCTCACCAACAACAAGGGCGTCAATCTGCCGAATTCCACGCTGCCGGTTTCCCCGCTCACCGAAAAGGACAAGAAAGATCTCGCATTCGGTCTCGACCTCGGCGTCGACTGGATTGCGCTATCCTTCGTTCAGCGCCCAGCGGATATTCTCGAGGCTCGCGAACTCATCGGCACGCGGGCTGGCATCATGGCCAAAATCGAAAAGCCGGCGGCACTAGAGGTTATTTCGGATATCATCCGGCTCTGCGACTCGATCATGGTCGCGCGTGGTGATCTGGGCGTCGAAATTCCGCCGGAAGAGGTGCCGGGCCGGCAAAAGGAACTTGTCAGAGCCTCCCGCCTCGCGGGCAAGCCGGTGATCATTGCCACGCAGATGCTCGACTCCATGATGCACGCGCCCGCGCCCACACGCGCCGAAGCCTCCGATATTGCCACCGCCATTTATGATGGCGCCGATGCCGTGATGTTGTCGGGCGAAACGGCTGCCGGCCAGTACCCGGTAGAAGCCGTCTCGATGATGAACCGCATTGTCCAGAAAACGGAATCGCACAAGGACTATCGCTCCATCATCACGGCGCTTGAACCGGTGGTCGAGCCGACAATTCAACACGCCGTTTCCGCCGCCGCTTCCGATGTCGCCTCGACGGTCGAGGCAAAGGCCAT